>CAZGKS010000026.1:0-13822 GCA_964526275.1 uncultured Methylobacterium sp.
GGATATGAGTCTCAATAACCTGTACCAATGTGAGCGCAGCACGCCCGCTTGGCAAGGTCTAAAGTGCGAAAAATTATCAACTTTTTCGCAAGCGATTATAGGTGAGCAGCAAGATCAGCCGTTGCGCCCGCGCCCCGAAAGCCGCCGCAACGGCCTGTTCTGCGGTCTTTGTAAGCTGTTCCAACTGCGCGCTTGCGCCTTGCACGCCGTATAAATCCACAAAAGTCGCTTTGCCCGACCGGGCATCCTTGCCGATATTTTTACCCAAAGCCGCCGCATCGCCTTCCACATCGAGCAGATCATCCCGGATCTGGAAAGCCAGCCCCAAATGCCGCCCATAAAGCGCAAGCGCGGCGTTTTCGGTGGTGATGTGTGTGACGGTCGAAGCGTTGTGATCCGCCAGAACAGCGCGCGCATCCCCTTCCTCCCGATCAGGGCGCATCAAGGGCGCGCTCATCACTGCTGCCTCGATCAAGGCCCCGGTTTTAAGCGCCTGAATATGCAGAACAGCCGCTTCATCCGGCTTTGTGCGCACCGCCTCGAACCGGCCTTCGGCGGCAAGATCGAGCATCTGCCCCCCCACCATGCCCGCAGCCCCGGAGGCTTTTGCCAGCAACGCGATCAGAGCCACCCGCTGCCGGGGCGAGAGCAAGCCTTCCGCTTGCGCCAGCATATCAAAGGCCAGTGTGAGCAACCCGTCTCCGGCCAGAATGGCGGTTGCTTCATCAAAGGCCCGGTGGAGGGTTGGTTTGCCGCGCCGCAGATCGTCGTTGTCCATCGCCGGCAGGTCATCATGCACCAGCGAATAAGTGTGGATCGCCTCAATCGCGGCTGCAAACACACGCGCGCCTTGCGGCGCTGCCCCGACAAGGCGCGCGCTTTCGAACACGAGAAAGGGGCGCAAACGCTTGCCCCCCGCAAACAAGGCGTAGCGCATGGCCGCGTTAAGCCGGGCAACCCCGCGCCCCTCGGGCAAAGCCGCCGCCAGAAAGGCTTCGACCTCCAAAGCATCGGCGGCCAGCGGCCCCATCAACGGCGCAAGATCAACAAGGTCAGCGGTCACTTCGGTCCTTTTTTGCGCTTTGGCATGGGAGGGATCAATTTTCTTGCGGCTTGGCGGGATTGGCGCTGGATTTTTACGTTGCAACCCTGTATAGGCCGCCGCTGATGGATTGCAAAATCTCTTATAAGCTGCCTTTCAGGAGTTGACGATGGCCGTTCCCAAGAAAAAAGTATCCCGCATGAAGCGCGGCCAGCGCCGTTCTGCCGATGCCCTTGCCGCCCCGACCTATGTTGAGGACAAGAACTCGGGCGAGCTGCGTCGTCCGCACCATATCGACCTCAAAACCGGCATGTACCGGGGTCGCCAGGTGCTCAGCGTCAAGACGGCCGAATAAACCAGCCCTTCGGCTGGCCTTTGGGCCTTTGCCGCGTCTTGCACAACCGCCCCGGCCTTCCGTGGGCGGTTTTTGTGTTGGGCATATCCCAAGATATACCCGTGGATATACCTGTTTCCCTCTTGCTTTTGGTAAAGCCTGCTCTATAGCATCTTGATCTTGGGCAGTCTCGCCAAAAATAAAAGATACGTTCTTCAACAAAGAGATAGAGCAAAATGTGTTCCGACACCCCACAGCTTGCTCGAAAGTCCAGCCCCTTTTAACCCCCCCCGCGCATCACCCCATAAGACCGCTCTAGATTATCCGGAGGAAAGCCATGGCCCGCATTACACTTCGTCAACTCCTCGACCACGCCGCTGAGCAGGGCTATGGCGTCCCGGCGTTCAATATCAACAACATGGAGCAGGCACTGGCGATCATGGCCGCGTGCGATGCCACCGATGCACCGGTGATTATCCAGGCCTCGCGCGGGGCGCGCTCTTATGCCAACGACATCATGCTCAAGCACATGATGGACGCCGTAACCGAAATTTACCCGCATATTCCCGTTTGTGTCCATCTCGACCACGGCAACGAGCCCGCCACCTGCATGACCGCCATTCAGGCCGGTTTTACCTCTGTCATGATGGATGGCTCGCTCAAAGCCGACGGCAAAACCCCCGGTGATTGGGAATATAACGTGGGCGTCACCCGCCGCGTCACCGAAATGGCGCATCTGGGCGGTATTTCGGTGGAAGGCGAGCTTGGGGTGTTGGGCTCGCTGGAAACGGGAGAAGGCGAAAAGGAGGATGGCCACGGCTTTGAGGGCAAGCTTAGCCATGATCAACTCCTCACCGACCCCGATGAAGCCGTGAAATTCGTGAAAGAAACCAAGGTCGATGCCCTTGCCATCGCCATGGGCACCAGCCACGGCGCCTATAAATTCACCCGCAAGCCCGATGGCAAGGTGCTCGCCATGCACGTCATCGAGGAAATCCACCGCAAATTGCCCAATACGCATCTGGTGATGCATGGCTCGTCCTCGGTCCCGCAAGACCTGCAGGACATCATCAACGCCTATGGCGGCCAGATGAAACCCACCTGGGGCGTGCCGGTGGAAGAAATCCAGCGCGGGATCAAAAACGGCGTGCGCAAAATCAATATCGATACCGATAACCGCATGGCCATGACCGGGCAGATCCGCCGTATTCTGGCGCAAGAGCCCGGCGAATTCGACCCCCGTAAATATCTCAAACCAGCCATGGAAGCCATGACCAAGCTGTGCCGTCAGCGGCTTGAGGAATTCAACACCGCCGGCCAGGCGAGCAAGATCAAAAAGGTCATCCCGCTGGCCGATATGGCCAAATTATACGCAAAAGGCGCGCTCGACCCCAAAATCGCCTGATTTTTCGTGTCCTCTGCCGCAGGGACAGCCAATAAACCAGTCAGCAGGCAAGCGGATCAAGAAGGCTCCCCACAGTGGCTGTGCCCCGAAAAACGGGGCGCAGAAGGGGACAAGCCCTAAAACAGGCGGAGAACCCTATGGCCGCGCAGCTTTATCTGATCACCCCGGAGATCGCCGATGCCCAGGCGTTCTTGCCCAAGCTGAACGCCGTGCTGGAGGCTGCCACCCCGGCGGTGGTGCGCGTGCAGCTCGCCCCGCTCACAGACCCCAAACGCGCCCTTGGCCTGCTCGTCCCCGCCATCCAGCGGCAGGGATGCATCGCCCTGATCGACCCACCGGAAGATACGCGCGCCATCGCCCGTCTGGGGCTCGATGGCGTTCATCTGCGCGCGCCGGGCACAGGACTGGGTGCTTGGCTCGAAGCGCTTCAGCCCGAGCGCGTTGTCGGCATGGGCGGGCTGAAAAGTCGCCATGCCGCCATGGAAGCGGGAGAAAAGGGGGTCGATTACGTCATGTTCGGCGAACCTGCCGCCAATAGACACCCCGCAACCGAAGACGCCCGGAGCGATACCGCAACGCATGGCGCACCCTCCGCGCTTCCCTCGCCTGATCTGCTGCGCACGCTGGAAATGGCGCGCTGGTGGGTGCCCATTTTCACAACGCCTGCGGTGGTTTATGCCCCCGATTACGCGGCAATCGTCCCGCTTGTGCAAACCGGCGCCGAGTTTATCGCGTTAGGGCCATGGCTGTTTGATGCCGACAATGCGGCAGCTTTGGCCCGCGCGGCGGCTTTAGCGGTCACCAATCCGCTAGCAGAAACCACAGACCCTGCTTACACCCATGGCCTTTGATGCTGACGCATACGGCCATTGAAAGGAACGAAATTATCTTATTTTTATCAAGAGACAAGACAGTTTCGCAACGCATACCAAAAAGTCCTTTTCCAAAGAATTTTTTCCAAAGAATCCTTTTCAAGGACCTTTGATATTAGAACAGGATGGCTTCGAGCAGAATCGTATCTTGCGCCTATGTGTTTTGAGGCTGGCAAGAAGGAGACTGGCAAGAAACAGAGAAATCCGCTATCCAATCAGAAATTGGCCATAACCCGCAAATCTTGTATAAAAATTGAATCATCCTAAAATGAGGGGTCTGCCATGTCACTTGCCGCATCACTTGCCATATCACCTGCATCGATTACCCGGCTTGGCCGCATCGCTCTGATCGCGGTTGCGCTCACCCTGCCCATGAGCGCGGAGGCCGCCAAAGGCCGCAAACGCGCGCTGGTTGGCGGGCTTATCGCCGGAATGGTCGGCGCAACCGTGCTGTATGGCGCCTCCCGTCCTGCGCGCGCTGCCGAACCTGTGGTGGTGGAGGAAGTGCCAACTTATCGCCGGGTCAGGCGGTACGAGCCCCTGTGCCATATGGAACGGCGGCGCGTCTGGCTGGATTCCCAAACCTATACCTATCGCAATGTCGAGGTGTGCGAATAACCCCTAAAGCCTGCAAACGCATGCCTTGCTTTGGCGGCAACGCTGGCGAATATGGGATGGTTTTGCACTCAAGACAGTTGCACGGGCGCGGTTTTTTCGTATGAACAAACCGACGAAGAGAAAATAGGTAAGCGCAATGGACAAACACGGCTCAGAAGACAACAAACAGTTGCTGCATTTCGTTTTTGGCGGCGAGCTGGAACAGATCGACGGAATAACCTTCAAAGATCTGGACAAGCTGGATCTGGTGGGCATTTTCCCCAATTACAAACTCGCCCATCAGGCTTGGAAGGCCAAGGCCCAGGCCAGTGTCGATAACGCGCAGATGCGCTATTTCATTGTTCACATGCACCGATTGCTCGAACCGGATGCAACCTCTTAAAGCCCTGTTCAAAAAGATCTGGCGCGCCCCTATCGTACAGGAAGGGTTGGGCGCAACCCTTGCCGCCTATATCAGGCTGGTTGGCAAGACCGCGCGGATCACCTATGAACCGGCCGATTTATACGATCAAATCGACACCAACCAGCCCGTGATCTTCGCGTTTTGGCACGGGCAACACCTGCTGCAAACACTGTTGCGGCGCCCCGCAGACCGCTGCGCCGTGATGATCTCCCGCCATGGCGACGGCCAGATCAACGCCATCGCCGCGCAGAAGCTGGGTATGGATGTGATCCGCGGTTCAGGTGCCCAACGCGCAGACCAGGTCAACAAGCGCGGCGGCATCAAGGCCCTGCTGGCCATGCTGACAACCTTGCGCGCGGGCATGCATGTCGCCATGACCGCCGATGTTCCCAAAATTCCACGCCTTGCCGGGGAGGGCATTATCTTGCTCGCCAAACTTTCCGGTCGGCCGATTTTGCCCTTAATTGTCATTTCTGCGCCGCGTTGGGTGTTCAACAGTTGGGACAGGGCTTGCCTCGCTCTCCCCTTCGGCCGGACGATTATTGCCATCGGCACCCCGCTCCATGTCCCTGCTGATGCCGATCCGCCAGCGCTGGAGGCGGCAAGGCTGGCGCTCGAAGCGGCGCTGGATCAGCTTTACGCGCATCATTATGCCCGCCTTGGCGTGGTTGATCCCGGTGCGGGCTGCGCCGATACCCTGCACGCCCGCGCCCGGCATCAGGCCGCCAAAGCCGCCGATGACCGCCAAGCGGGGAACCCGCCATGCTAGATCAAGACCGCGCGGTGTTCCCTCAAAGCCGCACGGCAAGCGCGTGTGCGCAACGTGCAAGGCGCTGGCACCAAGGCTTGCGCGCTCTAGGCTGGCTGCTGCGCCCGCTGGCTCCCCTGTGGTTGCGCTATCGTCTGCACAAGGGGGACAAGGAGGACCCCGCCCGCATCGGCGAGCGTCTGGGAAACTCCACCCTGCCGCGCCCGGCGGGAACATTGCTCTGGTTCCATGCGGTTAGTGTGGGAGAAACCGCCAGTATTTTGGCGTTGCTGGAAGCGTTTAGCGCCCAAGGATACCAGATTTTGCTTACCACCGGCACGTTGGGCGGGGCGCAATTTGCGCAGGCCCGCTTGCCCGCCAATGCGCGCCACCAGTTTCTGCCGCTGGATTTCCCGGCCATGGCGGCAAGTTTTCTGGAGCATTGGCGTCCTGATTTAGCGATTTTGTGCGAATCCGAATTATGGCCCAATCTCCTGCTGGCGGCGCATCAGCGCAAAATCCCGGTGGGATTGATCAATGCCCGCTTGTCGCCGGGGAGTTTCGGGCTCTGGCACCGTTGGCTGCCCGGCTTGGCGCGCGCCATGCTCGCCCCCGCACAGTTTTGCCTGACCCAAACCCCGGAAGATGCCGAACGCTTTGCAGCACTTGGCGCCCCCGCGCGCAGCATCGGCAATCTCAAATATTGCGCAGATCCTTTATCGGTCGATCCCGAAAAGCACGCGCCTTTACGCACGGCAATCGGCACCCGCAAGGTTGTGGTTGCGGCCAGCACCCATGCGGGCGAAGACGAGAAAATCATCGAGGCCTGCTATGCGCTCTGGCCTGATTTTCCCGATCTATTGCTGATTATAGTGCCGCGCCACCCAGAGCGGGCGCCGCAAATTGCCGCTCATATCACAACGCGCAGGCTGCGTTATACGCGCCGCAGCACCCCGGCGCTTCCCGATGCTAACGCCCAAATTTATCTCGCCGATACTTTGGGCGAATTGGGGTTGTTGTATGCGGTATCAGACCTTGCGCTGATCGGGGGCACCTTCATGCCCATTGGCGGCCATAACCCGATTGAAGCGGCAAAACTGGGCGTGGCCTTTGTCCATGGCCCGCATATCCATAAAAACCGGACGGTTTTTGAGGATTTCAACACCGCAAAGGCGACAAAAACTCTCAACGATACCGCACAGATCACCGCCACCCTGGCCGAATTGCTGCGCGATCCGGCCAGGCGTGCGGCCATGGCGGCAAAGGCGAACACTGTGATCGGGCAGCATCAGCACGCCCATAAGGCCGCGCTGGAGATAATCGGGCAGGTGCTGGCAACGACCACCCGGCCTTTGCCCCACAAGGTGATAGCATGAGCGGCAAGATCCCTGCTTTCTGGCGCAAGGAAGGGGCAATCTGGCCACAAAGGGTCTTGACGCCGCTGGCGATGATCTATGGCGCCATCACCGCAAAACGGATGCAGCACCTGGGCTGGCGCGCGCCAATCCCGGTTGTATCGGTCGGCAATTACACGTTGGGGGGGGGCGGCAAAACTCCCATGATTTTAGCGCTTGCCGCCGCCTTTGCTGCCCATAAGCCCTTTATTCTCACCCGCGGTTATGGCGGCAACAGCCCCGGTCCCTTGCGCGTGGACCCCGCCTTGCACACTGCCCGGCAGATCGGCGATGAAGCGTGCATGATGGCCACCGCCGCCCCGGTGATCGTCGCGCGCGATCGGGCGGCAGGGGCACGCCTTGCCATCGAACAAGGGGCGGGGTTGCTGCTGCTCGACGATGCGCTGCAAAATCCGGCCCTGCACAAGGATATTTCGCTCGCCTTGATCGATCACAGCTTCGGGCTTGGTAATGGCCGCGTATTCCCCGCAGGCCCCTTGCGCATGCCGCTCACCGCGTACCCGCACCCACAAGATGCCGTGGTGATCACCAACAGCCCCTCCGCAACACAGGCCTTGGCCGAGCCCCAAACTTTGCCCAAGCCCAAGCCCATACCCGCGCATTTGGCCCCGCCCCAGCCCTTGGCTTTGCCACCCGAAATCGCGGCCTTACCCCTCTTCCAAGCCGCTCTGGTGCCCGATCCCGCCGCAGCCGGCCGCCTTGTAGGGCGTAAAGTGGTCGCCTATTCCGGCATTGCCCTGCCGGAAAAGTTCGAAGCAACCCTGCGCAATCTGGGCGCACAAATCGTTGCCAGCCGCCATTTTGGCGACCACCACGCCTTTTCAGAGCGCGAATGCCGCGCCTTGCTCGCTTTAGCCGAGCAGCACAAGGCGCAACTGGTCACAACCCAAAAGGATTTCGCACGGCTAGGACAAAGCCCCACGTACACGGCCCTGGCGGCCCATAGCGCGGTTTTGCCCGTACAGATGCACGTGCCAGAGGATTTGCTTCGGCTAATCGCGCAAAAAATACAACCGCGCGTGCCCTCAACGCTTTCTACGCCATAAGTCAGCAGTTGGCGTGGCGTGTCCCCATAAATTAGGCCAGTTTGAACTGGAATTTTCCACTTATGATCCCCTATTCGGGGACGAGGAGAGTTCCATGAAAGCATCAAAGTTTACGCAGGCGCAGATAGCGTTTGTGTTGAAGCAGGCAGAGGACGGCACACCGATCGGTGAAGTGTGCCGGAAGGCCGGGATCAGTGATACCACCTTATACAACTGGCGCAAAAATATGCCGGGCGGATGCCGTCCGAGATGAAGCGACTGCGCCAGCTTGAAGAGGAGAACGCCAAGCTCAAGCGGATCGTGGCGGACTTGTCGCTCGACAAGGCCATGCTTCAGGATGTGCTTTCAAAAAAGCTCCAGGGTCGGGCCTCCTTATCGTGGATTGTTGGCGTGATTTTAGCGCACAGAAGGACAGGAAAAGCCCGAAAAGCGTGCCCCATGGCACGGTTGAGGGGGTTGACGTATCCGTTTGCCGCAAAAATCGCGTCCGGAGGATTGCGAGAAAAGGAAAGAAAAAACGCCCTATAAACTTGTAAAACAAGGGATGCTCTTTCCTTTTCGATGCGACCAACCTTCCATGTTTAATAGGTCCTGAGCCTGGGACATGATGTGTTTTGATCGAATCAAAACGATGCTCCAAAGCTTTGTTATACGCATGTTGTTATCGCAAAACCGCTGCCCACTTTTGTGCAACATGTTCTAGCGGATGCGTTCTTGCCCATAAACGCCCCATAACGCCTCTTTTTTGAGGTAACCAGCATAGCCTTCAATGCTGATTTGACAATGGGTCAGCGTGCAGCTTTCCAGGGCAACAATGACCCCCGGTTGCAGCCGGGCGACAATCGGGCTGCCCTCCCGTTCATCGCGCAAGAGCGGTTGATCTACTTGCCCGGCGCTCGCCTTGATGATCGCGGTACGGCGATTGGACAAGCGCGCTTGATAGACCCAGCCATCTGTCCCTTCAAAATCGCGCACGCGGCGCCATTGTTCATGCTCGCCAATAATTTCCACCGGCATGCCTTCCTGTTTGAAGACCCATTTGATCTTGTGATCCTTGCTGGGCCCTTCCCGCATCGGGGTATCGGATGGCTTGAGGCTGACAAAACGGGGGATCGGCAAATTGGTAACCGTGCCTAACGCGGCCGCTTGCTGGGCGCGCACCGGCGTAACGCTGGCCGTTGGGGCAAGCGTGGCCAGCGCCAACAGGGCCACCCCCAAAATATTGCCAAGGTGTAAAATGCGCTGTGCCATGATGATCGCGATACCTGTTCCCAAGAATGTCCACCGCCTTTTTTAACAAAAAGCGCTGAAATTGCGTGAGGTTTCGGAAAGTCTCGTTAAGGATTGGTTGACGCCGTAAACGTTGGCGCCCCCGCTTGCGCAGCAGGGCTTATACGGCTGGGGTGCAACAGCGCGTTGAGCTGGCGTTGTTCGTCCTCGGTCAAGGCCGCAGGCGGCGGGGCAAGCTCTTCATCTTGCAGCGCATTATCCTGCGGGGTCTCCCGCTGGGAGCGCCGCAAAAACAACGGCGCCGCCAAGCCAAGCCCCACGCCCAAGGCGAGCAAGGGCGCCAGCCATAAGATCCATGTGCGGGCAGAAACTACCGGGCGCAGCAACACGAATTCGCCATAACGATCGACCACGAACGACTTGATCTGCGCATCCTGCGCGCCGGTTTGTACTTTCTCGCGCACGATCTGCCGCAAGTCTTTTGCCAGGTCGGCATCGGAATCCGCGATCGATTGGTTCTGGCACACCAGGCACCGCAATTCCCCGAACAAGGCCCGCGCGCGCGCTTCCTGCGCGGGGTCGGTGAGCGGCGCATCGAGCGCATAAGCGGGCCCTGCAAACCCTTGCAACCCGATCCACAGAGCGAAGAACAAGCGCAGCATCAGGCTTCCTTGGTTTTCTGGGTTTTCTGGACTTTTTTGGGGGGGTGCGCTCCCATGCTGGCCCTGCGCAAAGGCGGAATGAGCGAGAGCAACCCGGCAAGCCCCATCAGCAAGGGGCCGAGCCAGATCAGCAAGACAAGGGGTTTGTAGTAAACACGTACCTCAACGCTCGAATTGTCTTTGATCTCGCCAATGGCCAGATACACTTCGCTAAGGCCTGTTCGCACCCGAGCGACCTCGGAGGTTGGCATGCTGCGCCCGGCATAAACCCGCTTGGCAGGTTCGAGATAAAACGGCTCTTCATCCGCCTCCGTGATTTTGAACCGCGCGACATGGGCGGTGAAATTGGGTCCGTTTTTCGTCGTGATCTGTTCAAGCGTGAGCACATAGCGCTCGATAACAATGTTCTGCTCCACCCGCATCACGGCCTCGCGCGCGGTTTCAAAGGCGCTGGCTGAAATGCCGAGCACAAACAAACCGCACCCCAGATGCGCCAACACCATGGTATGCACGCGCCGTGGCAAGCCAATCCACCGCATGAGGCGCACGCGCAGGCTGCCCCGCCCGGCGCGTTCCAACCACGTATCGAACGCGCCGATGAGCATGTATACGCCAAGCCCCAACCCGGCAAGCGAGGGCAGCGGCGTTTGCGGAAACCAGAAAGCGCACAGGGCAAAGGTGACAAATCCGGCACCGCAGGCCAGCCATAACCGCCGCGTGATGCGCCAGAACGCTGCCCGCTTCCACGGCAGTTTTTGGCCAATGGGCAAGGCTACGGCCAAAGGTACCAACAAAGGCAGAATGGTGGCATTGAAATAGGGGGGCCCAACAGAAATTTTATCGCCGCTTATTGCCTCGATAAAGAGCGGATAAAGGGTTCCCAGCAGCACGCCAAACCCGGCGGTGGCGAGAAACAGATTGTTGAACACCAGCGCCCCTTCCCGGCTGACCAGCGTGAACAGCCGCCCGGTTTTAAGCAGGGGTGCCCTTGCGGCAAACAGCGCCAAAGCCCCGCCGATAAACCCAAGCAGAATGAGCAGAATAAAGACCCCGCGTTCCGGATCGACCGCAAAAGCGTGGACCGAGGTCAAGATACCGGAGCGGACCAGAAATGTCCCCAGCAGCGAGAGCGAAAAGGTGAGCACCGCCAGTAAAATCGTCCAGATTTTTAGGGCTTCGCGCTTTTCCATCACAATGACGCAATGCAGCAGGGCCGTTCCGGTCAGCCACGGCATGAGCGAAGCGTTCTCCACCGGGTCCCAGAACCAATATCCGCCCCAACCCAGTTCGTAATACGCCCAATACGACCCCATCGCGATACCAAGCGTCAGGGCGCTCCAGGCGAGCATGACCCAGGGGCGCACCAAAACGGCAAAGGCGGAATCAACCCGTTTGAGCAATAAAGCCGCCGCCGCAAACGAGAAGACGATCGAAAACCCGACATAGCCGAAATAAAGCAAAGGTGGGTGGATCGCCAATCCAAGATCTTGCAGCACGGGGTTGAGCTCCCGCCCTTCGAGCGGTGGATTGATAACGCGCACGAACGGGTTGGAGGTAAACAAGATAAACGCGATAAAAGCGGCGGCCAGCAAGCCTTGCACGCTCAAGGTCACGCCCAGAAAATCCGGTGCGATCAACCGTTTGCGCAGGGTGATCGCGGCACCGAAAATCGCCAGAACCAGCACCCAGAGCAGCATCGAGCCTTCATGATTGCCCCATACGCCGCTGATGCGGTAAATGAGGGGCATCAAGGAATGCCCATTTTGATAGACATTGAGCACCGAAAAATCGGCGGTCACATAGGCGAAGGTCAAGACGGCAAAGGCCAAGGCAACCAGCCCGAATTGCATCTGCGCGGCAGGCGTTGCCAGCGCATATAAGCCGGGGCTGCGCGTATAAAACGCATAAAGCGGAATGAAGGCTTGCGCCAAGGCCACGGCAAAGGCCATCACCAACGCAAAATGACCGAATTCGATGATCACGGTTTATCCTTTGGCAGGTCGGTGGGGGAAGCGCCAGGCGGCGCCTTGGGGGCGAAGGGTTTGCCGCCGGGGGGGGAATCTTTCCACACGCCCTGTTTTTTCAGGCTATCGGCCACTTCGCGCGGCAGATAGTTTTCATCGTGTTTGGCCAGAACCGTGCTGGCAACAAAAGCGCCATCGGGGGCCATTTTACCTTCCGCGATGATCCCTTGTCCTTCGCGGAAGAGATCGGGCAGCAGGCCGGTAAAGCGCACGGCAATCTGTTTATCGCCATCCGTGATGGCAAAATGCACGCGCTGGTCACCGGGGCGCTCCACGGACCCTGCCACCACCAGCCCGCCAAGGCGGAAATGTTCACCCGGCCGGACCTTGCCTGCCAGCACGTCGCTTGGGGAGCGGAAAAACGTGATCTTATCGGAGAGGCCATTGAGAATAAGCCCCACGGCCAGGACAAGCATGGTGGCAATCGCGCCAATCCACATCAGGCGTTTGGTGCGCCTGCCCTGCGCAAAACTCCGTACAGGCGCGCCATGGGCATGCAGCTTGGGGTTACGCGGAGGAGGGAGCATGTGCTCTGTCATAAGCCTGTATCACCAAAGGTTAGCATGGGAATAGTGGATAAAGGAGGCGCCCAAAGAAAGGCAGGTAGGGGCAAGGGAGCAAGATAAGGGCAAGGGCGCAAGATCATGGTGAAGAGGCCGTTTCAGCTTGCAGGGCATCCAGGCGTTGCAATGCCTCCTGTTGTTGGGCGAAAATTCCCCGCGCTTTGGCCAAAGCGGCCTGCGCTTGCGTTTTTTCGCCCAGAACACCCCAAGCGCGGATAAGCCGCTCCCATTCGGCAAAGCTGCCCCCTTGCGCATCCAGCCGGGCTTGCAACCCTTCAACCATCGCCCGGATCTGCGCGGGTGAGACAGGCGCCTCTGCGGGAGGTTGACCGCGTTCCAAGGCGGCCTCTGGCTTGGCCGCCCTCGGCACGATTCCTTTGAGAGGGGGGGGCGCGGCAGGGGTTGCAGGCGGAGGTCTGCCCTCTATCCGCGCAATTTGCTCATCGATCAGGCTTTGATGCGGTTGGGATTGTATCCGTGCCCGCAAGGTTTTGAGCATTTCGAGCGCGCCTTGCACATTACCGGTCTGCTCTTGCATGAAAGCGGCATAAAATTGTGCTTTGTCATAGCCTGGATCCAGCACCAGCGCGCGTTCAAGCGCGCTGCGGGCTTCGGCGTTGATACGGCCATTCTCCTGGGAGATCAGGGCTTCGGCCAGGTCGGTTTGGCGCTCGGCATTCTCGCCGCGCA
The DNA here is from genome assembly GCA_964526275.1 of uncultured Methylobacterium sp. GTDB lineage: Bacteria > Pseudomonadota > Alphaproteobacteria > Rhizobiales > Beijerinckiaceae > Rhabdaerophilum. Next base: position 13,053 of record CAZGKS010000026.1, read on the forward strand.
GCGCCAGCAGGCGGCGATAAGCCTCCGCAGCCTCCGCAAAGCGGCCTATGCGCATATAAACCGGAACGATAACCTCCCAGCCGCGGGCGTCATCCGGGTTTTTTTGCAGATGCGCCTCGACCTTTTGTATCAGAGGATTAGTCTCAGCGCGCATATTCTCTATATCCTGCTGCTCCTGGTTTTTGCGGGGAGCAGGATTACGCTGCGCACGCGCCAGTTCGGCCACCATGCGCGGTTCCAGCGGCGCATCGGGCAAGGTTGGGGCACCAAGGCGCAGATACAGCGCCACCGCGAGCACAGGCACCCCGAACAGAACCAGAGCGGCGGCCTTACGATAGACGGGCGCGGAAATCTGGGCGTCCCTTGCGGTATTTTGCGCCTGAAGCAAGCGCCGTGCTTCCAAAGCCAACGCGGCTTGCAAATCGCCTTGGGGTAATTCCCCTGCGGCATAATCTTGGCGCAATGCCGCACAGCGGGCATGGTACCAGGCCAAGGCGGTTTCCTGTCCGCTCCCGGGGGGGGCGGCGCGCAGCAGCGGCGCCAGCATCCAGGCGAGGGTTACGCCAATCAGAACGGTGAACGCTACCCATATCACGTTGAACTGCCTTATTTTGAGCGCGATAATAGTCGCGAGGGTTATACGCAATCTTTCCACATCCCGACAAGGGACATTCCAACAAAGCGGCCAATCAGGGCTGTTTTACGGCAAGAGGTCTTAAAGAACCGCTGCAAGGGCGTTTGAAACTGGGTGGCAGGCCTTTATAGAGGTC
>CAZGKS010000027.1:0-2595 GCA_964526275.1 uncultured Methylobacterium sp.
CCGTGCTGTTTTTGCTGGGTACGCAGCTCGATGTAAAGGCGGATACGTTTTCTTCCGGCTTTGTGTTTCGCAACCCCAACGAAACCTCCGCCTGCGGGTGCGGCGAAAGCGTGGCAATAACCCCCGCTACGCCCGAAGCTTTAGCCCCTTCAGCGTCTCCCGCTACCTTGCCCCCCTCTGCCTAAACCGGAACGGGCTGAAACCTATGGACGCCCACGACATCCAATCCATTCTTGATCCTGTCGCCAACGTGCAGATCCGGCGGATGTTTGGAGGGTATGGGGTGTATCTGGAAGGGGTTTTTATCGCCATTGGCGACGCTGAAGCCCTTTATTTCAAATGTGATGCGCAATCTGTCGCGTTTTTTGATCGCTTTGGCTGCGCCCCGTTTACCTATACCAAGCCTGCCAGCGGCAAATGCGTCACCCTGCCCTATCGGGCTTTGCCGGAAGCCGCCTATGACGACGATACCTTACTGCGGGAATTTGTAACCCATGCGCTTGCCGCAGCCAGACGCAACCCGCAACCGAAGCGAAAAGCGGATGCCAAAAAACCCGCCAGCCTTTGAAAGGTTCCGTTATTAAATTTTCAGCTTTTCGGTTTTCAAACTTGCAGGCCTGAATTTTTTAAATCCCTACCTTACCAATCCCAACCCTGCATGCAAATCTCAACCTTGCTTGCAGGTTTCAGTCTTGCATGCCCTTGTTGTTGTCGCTCATCAGGCGGGCCATCAGTTCTTCTACTTTGCTTTCCAGCATGGCGACACGCTTTTCCAAGGTAGAGACCGAATTCGGCGTAAAAAACGTCGACATCGACGATTCAACTTGCGAAACAAACATCACGCCCATTTCACCATTATGCCGCCAGACAATTTTGGAGCGTTTCAAGAAAGAGCGCACCGGGATTTCAAGGTCGAAATATTCCGGCACCGCCTCGGAATCCGATACGGTCACGCGCGCCCCGACCTCTGAAATATCCCGGATGGTGCAGCCGGTACGGATCCCCTCAGTGACCTGCACGATATTGCCGCGCAAAAAGCTGCGGGCACGATGCGCAACCCGCTGGGAAGCTTGGGGCTCTTGCGGGGTGAGCGATTGCGGCGTGTGAGCGGATGTATAGGTCATCGGCGTTTTGTCCCTTATCTCAGTAATTATGAGGGACTATACACCCGACGGCGATTAAAGATACATTAACCTTATAATGAGGTTAATTTGCCGCCAGATACTTGGTCGGGTCAACCGGCGTTGCCCCCTTGCGCAATTCAAAATGCAATTGCGGTGAGGTTACGTTGCCCGTAGCCCCTGATTTGGCAAGGGTCTGGCCGCGTTTTACCGTATCCCCGCGCTTCACATTCAGCTCGCCATTATGGGCATAAACCGAGACATAACCATTGGCATGGCGTACGAGCACCATTTTGCCATAGCCCTTGAGCGCGTCATCGGCATGGACCACCGTGCCATCTTCCACGGCGCGAACCGGCGTGCCTTCCGGCAGGGCGATATTGATCCCTTCATTGTTGCCGGAAGGGCCTTTGGTGCCGAACCCGGAAATCACGCGCCCCTTGACCGGCCAGCGAAAGCCGGAAGAATCGACATTATCGGTTGCAACCGCCTCGATAGACGCCGCATTGCCGGTGCTGGCGACAGAAGGCACCGATTTTGCCGGTAGGCTTGCCCCCGGAATAGACGCCGTGCTGCGCACATCGCGCTCGATTTTGGTGGCGGCATTTTTTACCGGCGCGGTTTTGTCCGCAACCTGCCTGGTTGCGCTGGTTTTGGCACTCTCTGCCTTGGCCAGCACAGTCTTGCTGGCGGCCTTCGTTTTATCTGCCTCAGAGAGTTTCGCGGTTTTGAGCATTTCCGCCTGTTTGAGCTGCGCAAGCTTGGCCGCGGCGCGTTTTTCGGCGTCACTGGTCACATGGGCCTGGTTGGCCATATGGGCTTGCGCCTGGCTTGGCTCCAGCCCGACATTTTTGGGCGGCAGCAAGCTCTGTCGCGGCTGGCTTGCGGTCGCACTGGCAACCTTTGCACCCGCTTGTACCGGTGCCGCCACGCGATTGACCGGGTTATAGGTCGGGATAAGAAGGGATTGCCCCGCGCTTGGCTGCGCCTTGCCGGACAGACCATTCACCGCGCGCAACGCGTTTGCAGGCACACCGTAATGGGCGGCAACGCTCTCCACGCTCTCTCCCGCCTTCATCTGGATGGTTGAACCGCCAACGGCTGTCCAGCCTGCAATGCCACCTCCGGTCGCTGCACCGGGCGCAAGCGCCTGCATGGCCTGCAAATCTGGCGCGGGCTTGAGCGAGATCGGCAGGGTATCGCGCGCGCCTTGTTGGGCAATAAAACTTGGTTGGGCAATAGAACTTGGTTGAACAACCGGACTTGCCGGGGCCGAATAGCTCAATTTAGCGGGCACACTGGCCGGGTTGATGCCCGAAACAAGCGTAGGATAATTCGAGCTGGCAACCCCGCGCCCTGTCACGTTGCGCGCAGAAGGGCTTGTCACCCCCTGCACGGATGAAACGCGCGGCACCGAAATTTCCGGTTGGGAAACGCGGGCTTTGGGAAGGGGCTGATCAAAGACATCGCTCCG
>CAZGKS010000027.1:2605-13796 GCA_964526275.1 uncultured Methylobacterium sp.
CTCCCGTTTGCACCGTATCCAGATTGCGCGAGGTTATGGCCGCCGTGGTCACCGGATCATCGATCGCCTGCGCGCCGGTAATTACCCGTGCGACATTCTGCTGTGGCGCGGGGGTTGAAGCCCGGGCCACGCGCGAAGAACTCGCCGCAAAGGGGTTTGCAAACGGATCCGAAGAAAAGCGCGCCGCATCATCCGAGCACGCCCCCAGGGAAGCCGCCGCCAGAACCAGAACAAGCAGTCGAGAGGATTGGGAATTCTTCAAGCCAACACGCATAACGATGCACACCCAACGCTTGGCGCGGACATTTCATCCGGCCGTTAAAAAAAACCGGCAAAACCCCGGTACAGGCATAGTTAAACCGCATTCAGCTTAAGGTCCGGTTGAGGGGTAAGGTTAAAAAAATCATAAAGAACTTTTTTGGAATTTTTATATAAGCTGCCCGCCAATCTCCCCCTCCATGTGTCGTGCACGGCCTTTGGTTGCCCATCCGAACCATACTCAAAGCGCAGCGTAATTTCCGGTTGGGTCATGGTTTTCTTGGTTTTCTTGGTTTTCTTGCGGCTTGGGGATCGTGCAGCTTGGGCTTGCAAGCCTTGCGCGCTTCTGGCACGTTCAGCACATGAACGCGCCCGCTGCCCCCGCCCGCTTTGTGCCCTCTGTTTGCCCGCATGATTGCCCCTCCGCCTGCTCGCTGGAGGTGGAATTGCTGGCACCCGGCCGCATAGGCCGTATCCGGGGATCGAGCGCCCAAACCTATACCGATGGCGTGATTTGCGCCAAGGTCGCCCGCTATGCCGAACGCCTCTACCACCCGGAGCGCTTGCTCTATCCGTTGCGGCGCATCGGCAAAAAGGGCGAGGGCGCCTTTGCGCGGATTTCCTGGGAGGAGGCGCTAAGCGAAATCAGCCAGCGCTTCACGGATATTACCGCCCAATACGGCCCGCAAGCGATCTGGCCCTATCATTATGCGGGTACGATGGGTTTGGTGATGCGCGATGGTATCCATCGCCTCACCCACACCATGGGCTATTCGCGGCAATATGATACCATTTGCACCAACCCGGCCTGGAGCGGCTATGTGGCGGGCACCGGCAAGCTGGCGGGCGTGGACCCGCGCGAAATGGCCGCTGCGCAAGTCATTGTGATCTGGGGCACCAATGCTGTGCACACGCAGGTTAATGTGATGCATCACGCGATCAAGGCGCGCAAGGCGCGCGGCGTGCCGATCATCGCGGTGGATGTGTATGCCAATGATACAATGCGCCAAGCTGACCACGCCTTGCTCGTACGGCCGGGAACCGATGCCGCCCTCGCCTGCGGGATAATGCATGTGCTGCTGCGCGACGGCCTTGCCGACCGCGCGTATCTGGCCGCCCTCACCGATTTTTCCCCAGAGCTTGAAGCGCATCTGGCCACGCGCACGCCGCAATGGGCAGAGGCGATCTGCGGCGTACCGGCGGCGCAGATCGAAACCGTGGCGCAGCTTTTGGGCCGCAAGCGCGCGGCCTATTTCCGCCTGGGCTATGGCTTCACCCGCCAGCGCAACGGCGCAGTGGCCATGCATGCCGCCTTGTGCATCCCCACGCTGCTGGGCGCCTGGCAGCATAAGGGCGGGGGGGCGTTTCACTCCAATTCCGGGATTTATGGCCTCTCCAAAACGCTGATTGAAGGGCTCGATGCCAAAGACCCCTCCATCCGCCTGCTCGATCAATCACGGATAGGCGCCATTCTCACCGGGGATACGCAGGCGCTCAAGGGCGGCCCGCCGGTTATGGCCATGCTGATCCAGAACACCAACCCGGTCAATGTCGCCCCCGATCAGCGCAAGGTACGCGAGGGCTTTGCGCGGGAAGACCTGTTTTGCGTGGTGCATGAACATTTCCTCACCGATACCGCGCTTTATGCCGATCTGGTGCTCCCGGCGACCATGTTTCTGGAGCACGACGATCTTTACCAAGGCGGCGGGCATACCCACCTGATGCTGGGCCCCAAACAGGTCGACCCGCCGGGCGAATGCCGCTCCAACCACGATGTTATCTGTGCTTTGGCCGCCCGGCTTGGCGCGCCGCATGCGGGCTTTGCCATGGACGCGCGGGCGCATATCGATGCTGCCTTGCAGAGCGGCCAACGCGGCACGCTGGCGGATCTTGAAAAAACCGGCTTTATCGATACCGATCCCCCGTTCGCGCAAGCGCATTTCACGGCCGGTTTCGGCCACAAGGATGGCAAATTCCATTTCTCACCCGATTGGGCCAAAATCCCCCTCCCCTCAGATGGCCTGATGGGCCCATGGCAGGCCATGCCGCGCTTCCCCGATCATTGGGCGAGCATCGAGGCGCCCTCCCCCACTTATCCCTTCAAGCTGGTCACTGCGCCCGCGCGCTCGTTTCTCAATTCAACCTTTGCGGAAACGCCCGGGTCGCAAAAACGCGAGGGGCCGCCGCACTTGCTGCTTCATCCGGAGGATGCGCAGGCTTTGGGCGTTGCCGAAGGGGAAATGCTGCGCCTTGAAAGCATGCGCGGCGCAGTTGAGCTTCGCGCCAAACTGTTTGCCGGGCTGCATCGCGGGGTGGTGGTAGCGGAGGGCGTATTCCCCAACCGCAGCCATCGGCGCGGCGAGGGGATCAACACCCTGACCGGCGCAGACCCCGTCGCCCCGCGCGGGGGGGCCGCCTTCCATGATAACGCTGTCCGGATTACGCTTGTAGCGCCCCCTCCTCCGCCTGCGGCGTGAAGACACTGGCCCGCAAAGGCAGCGTAATTTTGTGATCCTGAAATGCCGGGCAATCTTGCGATAAAAGAAAGGCGTGCGATCAAGCCTCGTAAATCCAGTCAAACGTCCGGAACAGCGCGCCTTCCGGCAGCAGAGAAAACGCGGTATCGCGCGCAAAGGCCGCTGGCCCGCGCAAATGATAAATCATGCTCTGGCGCCGGGCGGCGTGTTGCAGGCGCACGGTACGCGGCAGGCGCGCTTGGGCATAGCTGCGTAAGGCCGGCGCAACCTCTCTGCCCGGCCGCAGATGACGCGCCAGTTCGTCCCCGTCCTCGATAGCAGAGCCCGCCCCTTGCGCCAGAAAAGGCAGCATGGGATGCGCTGCATCCCCCAGCAGCGCCATGGCGCCGCGCGACCAGAACGCTTCCGGTGAACGCGCGCATAAGGCCCAGCGCAAAAAGCCCGGTGCGGCCGCCAGCAAATCGCGCGCCTGCGGCGCCCAACCGGCGAACCGCGCGAGCAGTTCTGCCCGCTCCCCCGGCGCAGACCAGACCGGCTCCCGCCACTCTTGCGCGATAATCGCAACGATATTGATTTCCGCCCCGCCCCGCACCGGATAATGCACCAGATGCGCGCCCGGCCCCAGCCATAAGGCCACTTCGTTGATGCGGGCGAAAGCAGGCGCATCGTCCCGCAGCACGCGCGCGCGCCAGGCGGTCTTGCCGCTATAGATATTGGGCCCCGGCAGCCCGATCAGCGTGCGGGCGCGTGACCATACGCCATCCGCCCCGATCAAGGCGGCGAATTGTGCGCTGACCGGCCCTTGCTCGGTCTCGAACACGGCACGCGGCTGGCTGTCGAAATCGCTCACCTCGATCAGGCGATGGCCAAAGACGCAGTCGATCGCCGGATGCGCACGCACCGCCTCAAACAGAGCGCGCTGCAAATCGCCCCGATGCAGCGTGAGAAAAGGCGCGCCATAGCGCGCGCGCAAAGCGTCCCCCATCGCATTGCGGACAAGCACGCGCCCGCTGGTACCTGCCCGCACCCCCAAAGCTTGCGGTTCACACGCAACTTTAGAAACAGCATCCAAAATATTGATATGGCGCAATAACCGCGTCGCATTAGGCGAAAGCTGGAGCCCCGCCCCGACCTCGGAGAGCGCAAGCTCGCGCTCGAACAGCCGCACGCGCCAACCCGCTTGCGCTAAAAACAAAGCTGCGCTTAGCCCGCCAATCCCGGCGCCGACAAGGCCGACCCCAAGCTCAGTCGACATGCCAAAGCGCATCGGGCGGGTTGGAAGCGCCCGGTTTCAGGCTGGGAGTATAACGGAACAAGGTGCTGCAATAAGGGCACAGAATTTCGCTCTCCGCCCCCATATCGAGATAGACATGCGGGTGATCATAGGGAGGCAACGCACCGATACACATGAATTCGCGGGCATTGACCTCCAGAACGGCAAGGCCTGCTGAATTGTGAAAATGTGCCAGTGCGTGCTGTGCCATTTTGTTGATCCTTTTATTTATGCTTTTATTTTTGCCAAAACACGGCATTGCGACCACAAGACATCTCGCCCCGCTTATATGCGGCGCGCCCTGCCCCCGCAAGCAGGATAGGTTTTGCTCAAAACCCATCCAGTTCTATAAAGAATTTTCGCCTGAAAGAAAATCCACCTTATACCAATGGCTCTGGATGTAGCCGCATAAGGTCCTTGAAGGGAACGAAACTATCTTATTTTAGGGGCTGACGCCTAGGATACCGACTCATAATTTCGGATCCAAATGCTGATAGCGACGAGTTTGACTGCGGCCAGGAAGTTGCTTGCATATTGTTCGCAACGCGCAGCAATAGCTCTGTAATGTTTGATTTTATTGAAGAATCGTTCGACATGATTTCGGTATCTATACAGGAAGGAACTGAAGCCGGGACGTTGACCCTGTTTGGCGTCGGTTTGATGTCGGCCCATGCGCCCCGTCTATCACACGAACTCATAAAAGGTGTAGCGGAATATGTGAAGACGTGGTCCAGGGCTCCTGGAAGAACCTTCATGAGCACAGCGCGCCGTTATGAGCTTTCTGATTTTGAGTGGTCGATCCTTCAGCCTCTTTTGCCTAACAAACCGCGTGGGGTTCCGCGCGCAGAGGATCGCAAGCTGCTCAATGGCCTTTACTGGCGTTTGCGAACCGGTTCGCCCTGGGCTGACATTCCGGAGCGCTACGGGCCGGCAACAACCTGTGCAAACCGCTTTCGGCGCGGGGCGAAAATCGGGGTTTGGGATCGAGTTTTCGATGCGATTTATGAGGCTTACGATGGAGACCTGCAAATGGTCGATTCTTCCTCTGTGCGGGTGCATCCGCAGGGTGGGAATGTAAAAAAGGGGGTCCGCACGCCACGCCTGCCGCCACTCGGGACGACGCTCGAGCCCAGTGCATGGGGCGATCGCGCGGCGGGCTGACGACCAAGATTCACGCCCTTGTGGATGCGAATGGATTGCCTGTCGTGCTGAAACTCACGGCAGGTCAAGCCCATGATGGCACGAGCGCACAGGATATCAAGAGCGCACAGGATAGGATGGCGGGCATCGGCAACAGCCAAATTCTTCTGGCCGACAGAGCCTATGACAGCGATTCTCGGCGCTCTGATCGAGAGCAATTCCGGCGAAAATTGGAACCGGTTTTGCGTCCGGAATTGTGTTAAAACAAAGAGATAGAGCGTTTCAGGCGATTCAATCTTCGCGGGAAACGCTTTAGCATCGCCGCGGCGTATGCCGCTGACAGCACGCTTTCGCCCTTCGTTGACCAAGCCGCCCTCGCGCAAGGCTTTCTCTTCCCGGCTGGTAGGCTGCGGCTGCCTTGAAACGCTGATCCGCGCATAGCAGGGTTGATTCGCCCTCAAAACGCGCTAACCTGCCGCCAAACGCTCGTTGAGGCCTATCATGCGCAAGCCCTCGCCTTCCTGGCCGAACACGCTGCCTGAAACATCTGCGGCAAAGCCGCTGGCGGGCTTGCGTGTGGTGGAATTTGCCGGCATTGGCCCGGCGCCTTTCGCGGCCATGCTGCTGGCTGATATGGGGGCGCAGATCGTGCGGATCGACCGCCCGGGGGGAGCAGATCCCTGGACCCGCAAGGTTATCCAACGCGGGCGGCTCCAAACCACTGCTGATCTGAAAAACCCCGACGATCTGGCCGCTGTCACGGCCCTGATCACGCGGGCGGATGTGCTGATCGAAGGGTTCCGCCCCGGCGTTATGGAGCGCCTTGGGCTCGGACCACAGGCGATGCACGCGCTGAACCCCGCGCTGATTTACGCGCGCATGACCGGCTGGGGCCAGAGCGGGCCGCTGGCCCAGCGCGCCGGGCATGATATCACCTATATCGCGATTTCCGGGGCTTTGGCGGCTATCGGCCCCAAAGCGCACCCCGTGCCGCCGCTCAATCTGGTGGGGGATATGGGCGGCGGCGCGCTGTATCTGGTCAATGGCATTCTGGCTGCCCTGCTGGCCGTGCGCGCGGGTGCGGGCGGCAGCGTCATCGATTGCGCGATCAGCGATGGGGCAGCTTCCCTCATGGCCATGTTCAGCGATCTGGCCGAACAAGGACGCTGGAATACCCGCGAGCGCGCAAGCAACCTGCTCGATGGCGGCGCCCCCTTTTATACCTGCTATGCCTGTTCGGACGGCAAATTCGTGGCGGTCGGCGCGCTGGAGCCGCAATTTTTTGCCCAGCTTTGCAACGGGTTGGGCGTGCCCGTTATACCAGAAGATGAGCGGCTATCCCCCGCTTGCTGGCCCCGTCTTCACGCGCTGTTTGCAGACATTTTTGCTCGAAAACCCCGCGATCATTGGGCAGCGCATTTTTTGGATACCGATGCCTGCGTCGCCCCCGTGCTGGATCTGGAAGAAGCGCCGCACCATCCCCATAACCTGGCGCGCGGCACATTCGTAGCCCCGCAGGGCGTGACCCAACCTGCTGCCGCGCCGCGTTTTGCGCAAAGCGGGGACGAAAAAGGCCCGTACAAGAAAGACACGAAAGAAAAAGACCCGGACGGCCCCGCGCCCGATACGCAAGCCCCGCACGCGCCAAATGCAACCGCCCCTGCCCAAGAACCGCACAGATTGGCTTGCGCGGATCTGCACACGCTCTGGCGCAGCGCATAACCCAAGAAATACATAACCACCAACAGAATGGAGGTATTTTGGAACCTGCTGCAATGAAGTGGCAACCCGTTTATCGCAACGTGCCGAATATCAAAGGTCCTTGGTAAAAAGTATCCCGCTCACAAACAGGCCCAGCCATAAAGGCCAAAGCGCCGCAGCGGTGACATCCCACCAAAGTCGGCTTTGGCCGCCCGTGCAAGCATATTTGGCACCAAGGCTGCCGGTAGCGCCGCCTGCCGGACAGCGACAGGCAAAGCGCGGCGGCTGGCCGCATACGCCGCAGCGTATTCTTCGGCCCGTGCAATCACTGCCCCCAAAGCTGCGGACGCCTGCTTGGCAGGCGGAGGCTCGCCCGGCGCCATACGCGCCCCTTGCGCGTGCTGAGCGATAAAATCGGCGGGCACCAACCCCGTTGCCGCAAGCACGCTTTCTGGAACGATACTGTGCCCGCGTGCCGCCCAAAGCGGGGCCGCCTGCACGAGCCGCGCCAACCCATAGGCCGCCCCCGCATGCCCGATCGCACTCCCCTCGCCCGGATCAGAGCCTTGCGCCAGAATAAGGCTGGCAAGCCGCATCGGCACCGCGCAGGTATGGGCGATATAGGTTTCAATCGCGCTCCAATCGGCAAAGGGCGCCGCGTATAATGTCGCCCGATGCGCCTCGATCAGCGCCAGCAGCGGCGCGCGCGGCAAGGGGTTTCGCCCCAACATCTGCTCAAGCGCCAAAGCGAGCGGGCCCAGCGTTCCGCTCCCCAAAGCGCCGCCCGATGGCGCTTGGCTGTCGCTGGCAGCAACCCGCGCATGCGAACCCGCGCCACTTAGCGCCTCTTCCCAGAATTGGAAACGGATCTCGCCCAAGGCGGCTTCCGATACCCGCCAGGGGATCTGCGCCATTTCAGCCACAAAAGCATAAAGCGCCCATAAATCCGGCTGCGCCTTGGCGGGCGCGAACAGGGTTGCGGCGTAAAAATCAGGATCCAAGGCCCGCAAATGCTGCCGTGCGGCCTCAAAAGGGGAAAGCGAAACCAAGCCTTACACCGCCAGCAAGGCCGCCGCCACCCGCCGTCCCTCTTCAAACAACACGTTATACGTGCGCGCAGCGGCCGGGGTATCCATCACTTCGACCTTCATGCCAAGCTCCCGCAAGGCGACGGCGAAGGGGGAATCTTGTGGCAAGGCCTGCAACCCTGTGCCGATCACGACGGTATCAATCCGCGCGATTTCGACAATCACCGGGGTGAGGGAGACGACATCGATACGACCAGACGTTGAAACGCCCCACGCCTGAATGCCGGTGGGCATGGCGATGATCGAGCCCTGATGCGACATGCCCGCAAAGCGGAACCCGCCTTTGGAATAGGAATCAATCGCATGAGCGCCGGGGACAAACCCGATAACCGATCGATCCTCATGCTCACTCATGGTGATTCTTTTCCTTTTGCGAAGGCGGGATCGCCGGTCTTGACCCCAAGATAGATGAGGATTGGTGCCGCGATGAAAATGGAAGAATAGGTGCCGATCAGCACGCCGAACAGCATCGAGACGCAAAAGCTGAAAATGGAATCTCCACCCCAAATCGCAAGGATAATCAGCGCGATAAGGGTTGTGACAGAAGTAATGACCGTCCGCGACAAGGTGGAGTTCATGGACAGATCCAGCAAATCATAAAGGGGCATTTTTTTGTATTTGCGCAACAATTCCCGCACGCGGTCATAAACAACCACGGTATCGTTGAGCGAATACCCAATGATCGTTAAAATCGCGGCGATAGAGGTCTGGTCGAATTGTATGCGTGTCACCGAGAAAAATCCGATCGTTAGAACCAGATCATGCATGGTGGCAATTGTGGCCCCAACCGCGAATTGCCATTCATAGCGCAACCACAGATAGATTAAAATCACCAGAATAGCAAGCAGAACACCGATCGTGCCATTCTGGATGAGTTCTTCGGAAACGCGCGGCCCCACGACTTCCTGGCGACGAAACTCATAATCGCCCTCAAACGTAGCCCGCAATTTATCAACCACCAGCATCTGCGATTTTTCATCGCCTGGTTGTAACCCGACACGCAACAAGACATCGCGCACGGTGCCGTATTCCTGCACCTCGACATCCCCGAGCCCCAGCGCGCTGGCTTTCTCCCGGATGGCGGAAACATTCGCCTGCGCCCCGCGCGCCTGCATTTCAACGACCGTTCCGCCCTTGAAATCAATCCCGACATTCATGCCCAGCCATAAAAAGGCCACCACGGCGACAAGGGAGCCGAGCGCGGAAAACGGAAAGGTCACCGCGCGAAACCGCATGAAGCCGAAGCGGGTGTTATCTGGAATAAGACGGAGCAATTTCATCAGAAAACCTTGTCAACCTTTCAGATCGGCACGAATTTGGGACGAAACACCCGGTACCACGTCGCCACAATAACCCGCGTGAGCGTAAAAGCGGTAAAGATCGTCGTGATAATCCCGATACACAAGGTCACGGAAAAGCCGCGCACAGCCCCCGTACCCACCAGAAACAAAATCGCGCCCGAAAGAAAGGTGGTGATATTCGCATCCAGAATGGTGCCGAGCGCGCGCGTAAAGCCGCTGTCCAGCGCGGCAATTGCAGAGCGGCCCGCCAGTTGCTCCTCCCGGATGCGCTCATAAATCAGCACATTGGAATCTACCGCCATCGCCATGGTGAGCACAATGCCCGCAATGCCCGGCAAGGTGAGCGTTGAGCCCAAAACCGACATGGTGGCAAAAATCAACAGCAGGTTCGCCGCCAGCGCCAAAAGCGCTATTGCGCCCAGCACCCCATAGGTTGCCAGCGTGAACCCGGCAATGACCAAAGCGGAGATCCAGGAAGCGAGCACCGCGGCATCGATAGAATCGCGGCCAAGCCCCGGCCCGACCGTGCGCTCCTCAACGACTGAAAACGCAGCAGGCAGCGCCCCAGAACGCAACAGAACAGCAAGTTTATTGGCTGATTCAAGTGTGAAATTGCCGGTAATCTGCCCCTGACCTTGCAAAATGGGCGAAATAATGCGTGGCGCGGAAATCACCTCATTATCCAGAATGATCGCAAACGGCTTGCCCACATTCTCGGTTGTGACCTTGGCAAAAGCCTGCGCCCCTTTGACATTGAACCCAAAGCTGACCACGGGCTCGTTGGTGCGCTGGTCAAAGCGCGGATCGGCGGAAACCAGATCCTCGCCCCGCACCAGCACCCGGCGCTCCACCACCAGGGTGCCGCCCCCCTCTTCTGCCTTGTAGCGCAAGGTCTCCACTTCCGAGGGGATAGCCCCGGCATCGGCGACCATGCGGAATTCGAGCTTGCCCGGCTGCAGCACATCGGTCACTTCGCGCGCGCTTTTGGCCCCCGGTACCTGCACCACAATGCGTTCAAGCCCTTGGCGCTGGATCGAGGGTTCCTTGTTGCCGGCAGGATCAATCCGCTTGCGGAAAATCTCGATCGATTGCTCCACGGCGCGTTTGGTGCGCTCATTGAGTTCCGCATCGGTGATCTGCACGGTAATGAGCCCATCCCCCAGATCCAGAATATCGAGGCTGCGCTGCCCGGTATTCCCCAATACCGCGCTGGTGACAGGAACCGAAAGCTCCTGCAGTTTAGGGAGAACGCGCGCGCGCTGTGCGCTGTCGGCGATGCGCAAGGCCACACCGCGGTTTTGCGCGACAACCCCACCCGCAACCGCCACCCGTTCAGTGCGCAAAATACGCCGGACATCGTCTTGCAATTGCTTGGTCAGATCCCGCGCAAAGCCCACGCGGTCCGCTTCGAGCATCAAATGCACGCCGCCTTGCAAATCCAGCCCCAGTTTGATGCTGTTTTGCGGCACCAGAAACCCCGGCAAGGCATTGACCAGAACCTGCATCGCCCCCGGCGACAGCAACGAGGGCAAAGCCAGATACGTGCCCAAGAACAGCACGCCCGCGATCAGCAATGTTTTGAGGCCAGAGGTCCGAAACATGCTACGCCCTTATGCCGCAGGTTCAGCGCGGTTGCGCACTTCCGCAACCATGCCGCGCAAAAACCGCACCCGCACGCCCTCGGCGATCTCCACCTCGATCTCCCCGTCATCGATCACCTTGGCGATCTTGCCGATCATGCCAGAGGAAAGCACGACAACATCGCCGCGCCGCAGGTTTTTGACCATCTCTGCCTGCGCCTTGGCACGGCGCTGCTGCGGGCGAAGGAGCAGAAAATACATGATGATCAAGACAAACACAAAAGGCATAAACTGCATCAGCATATCATTGGTACCGGGCGCGATGTGAAAGGCTTGAAAAAGGATGGAACTTTATTTCCATTCCGCCTTGCAG
>CAZGKS010000028.1:0-13418 GCA_964526275.1 uncultured Methylobacterium sp.
ATACTGTATATTAAAAAATATACAAATAATAAATTTAATATATAATTTCAGTGAATATAATTTTGATTCAATAATAAGTAAATTGATTTAACAAAACAATGCATTTATAAAAACAATCAAAATATAGATTGCATCCTTCCTGCAAGCCTTTAACAATGGTTGCACAAGTTCAATCCTCGCGCTAGAATGGCAAGGCATAAACAGTTGAGGACAAAACAATGCAACTCAATTCATCCATCACGGCGGTGGTCACGGGCGGTGCCTCCGGGCTTGGGGAAGCAACCGCCCGGCATCTGGCCTCGTTTGGGGTCAAGGTCGGTCTGCTGGATCTGGATACCGAGCGCGCGGAAAAAATCGCGCAGGAAATTGGCGGCGCTTATGCCCGCTGTGATATTGCCGACGACACCAACGTCCAGACCGCGCTTGCCAGCTTGCGCGCGCAAAACGGCCCGGAGCGCATTCTGGTCAATTGCGCCGGTATCGTCGCCGGTCAGCGCACGTTGAGCACCAACAAGCAAACCGGCGCGTTGCAGATCCATAACCTTGAAACGTTTGCCAAGGTGATCGGCATCAACCTGATCGGCACCTACCGGATGATCGCTCAATCTGCGCTGGCGATGGCAGCTTTGCCCGCGCTGGACGCGCAAGGCATGCGCGGGGTTATCGTCAATACCGCCTCGGTTGCCGCAGAAGACGGGCAGATCGGCCAGGCGGCCTATTCTGCCTCCAAAGGCGGGGTGGTCGGGTTAACCCTGCCTGTCGCCCGCGACCTGATGGATCATGGTATCCGCGTGGTCTCGATTTTGCCGGGCGTGTTTCACACCCCAATGTTCGACAAGATCCCCGAACATTTCCGGCAATCTTTGGCCGAACAGGTGCCTTTTCCCAAACGACTCGGCGCCCCGCAGGAATACGCAGCCCTGGTTGAAACGATCTGTCGCAATGACTACCTGAATGGTACAACCATCCGGCTCGATGGGGCGATCCGCATGGCGCCTAAATAAAGCCGCCAACTCAACCCCCCCGTGCATTTCACGTAGCTTTGCCCGTAGAATATCCGCTTCCTTTCCTGTACCGTTTTGATGCAAACTAATTGCTGTTGAACCGCGAAAGAGGGTATAATATCGCAGGCTGCCTTTTTAAAACCGTCATTCGCGCACAAATTGCGTCACCTTGAGCCTCAAGCATCTGGCATACGGCTTGCTTGTTAAGGGGTGCAAACTCCGGCCTGCCCGGAGCCGTATGACCTGAACCCTTGTTTGATACCGATACGTGCGGAGACACGCTCCCGCCCGCCGGGGACCCCGCGTGAGGAAAACCAATGAATGCTTCTGTAAAAAAACGTTTGCTGATCTGCCCCAACGGCAGCGCGGATGCCGAGCGCATCCAAAACCAACTTGCGGCCTGCTTTGACATCAGCTTGGTTCAACGCTTGACCTCGCTGCCCCGTGGTGAAGCCAATGCCGACCCAAACAACCCGGATGTCGTGCTCTTCAGCACCGATGCCGAGCAGGAAGCCTTGCTTGAAACCATCCGCCTCTGGCGCGCCAGCGCGCAAAATCTGCGCATGATCGCGTATGTAAAACCCGAGGAGCGCGCCTTGCTCCAAAGCTTGTGGGAGGCTGGTGTGGCCGGTTTTGTTGATGAAGCGAGCACCGCTCAAGAGATCACCTCCGCCGTTCAGGCGCTGGAAGGCGACGGTGTTTATCTCTCGCGCCCGCTTTTCCAGGCGCTTTCCACCGAGGCTGCCCCGCATCCAGATGGAACAGACCCCTATGGCTTCACCAAGCGGGAACGCGAAATCCTGCGCCTGATTTGCGACAACCTGACCAGCAAGGCCATCGCCCGCCAATTGGGCTTGTCCTTGCGCACGGTGGAAACCCACCGCTTGAATATCCGCAAAAAGGCCCAGGCCCGCTCACGCTCCAGCCTGGTGGAAGTGGCCCGCAGAACCGGCGTGATCAACGATACCCCGTAAACCGCCTAGCTTGATGGCTTTGCCGGGCAAAACCGGCCTTAAGCAAACAGACCAAACCGGAGGCGCCTGGCGTCCCCGGTTTTTTTGTACCATCGCCCCTGAAGCGTTTTTGCGTGTGATGCCCTCATGTTGAGGGAGCCACCAAACACAAAAACCGCCTTTTTCATCAAAGAGAGAAAAGCGTTCTGCGATTCCGTAATTGCCCATGAATCGTAAAAAGAACCGCAAAAATACGCAATCAGGGCAATGTGCCCTTGAAAAGCCATAATCTGCCGCATATCTCACCCTCGGTTACCGGGCCCCTCTGGCGCTTTATGCGCGATGTCGGAACCAGAATTCACATCCAGAGGGGACACGATGGACAATCTCATCCACGCCAATGTCATGCTTACCGTCTTTTTAGGCAAACCGCTCTGGCTTTGGGGCGTTTTTTTGCTGCTCGTTGCCCTGTTGCTCGCCTTCGATCTTGGCGTGCTCAACCGCAAATCGCGCGATACCGCCATGGGCATCGCCCAAAGCCTCAAGCTGTCCGCGTTCTATTTTGTCATCGCCCTGCTGTTTGGCGCCTATATCTGGTACGCCTATGAAACAGGGCGGATTGTAACCGAAGATGGCAGCCATGCCGGCATGACCTATTTTACCGGCTACTTTATCGAAAAAGCCCTGTCGATCGACAATGTCTTCGTCATTTCGATCATTTTTACCTATTTTGCCATCCCGCCCAAATACCAATACCGCGCCTTGGTCTGGGGTATTGTGGCCGTCATCGTACTGCGCGGCGTGATGATCGCGGTCGGGGCTTCGCTCATCCAGAGCTATGGCTGGTTGCTCTATCTGTTTGGTGTCTTTCTCATTGCCACCGGCATCAAGATGCTGTTCGCCTCCGACAAGCCGACAGATATGGCCAAAAACCCCATCATCCGCTGGACCCGCGCGCTCATTCCGGTCAGCGATAGCCTGCATGGCCAGAAATTTCTGGTCCGCCTGCCTGACCCTGCAACCGGCAAGCGGAAAACCTTTGCAACCCCGCTCTTACTGGCCTTGATTGTCATCAATCTGGCGGATCTGGTCTTTGCCGTTGATTCCGTGCCCGCCATTTTTGCGATAACGACCGATACCTTCGTGGTCTATACGGCCAATATCATGGCCATTCTGGGCTTGCGGGCGCTTTATTTCGCGCTTGCCGCCATGGTCCACCGCTTCCACTATCTCAAATACGCGCTGGCTTTGGTGCTGGTCTTTATCGGCCTCAAGATTTTCTGGAACGACCTTTACGGCAAGCTCCACCCAGCCATTTCGCTCGGCATCACGCTGGCGCTGATTATCGGCGGCATTCTCTATTCGCTCTACAAGACCGAAAAAACCGCCAAAACCCCATAACAAACAAAACCCTATAAAAAAACCTCCCTAAAAAAGGCGGTGGATCGGGTCTCCCCCGTTCCACCGCCTTTCTTTTATCAATTGCCTTAAAGCCGGTATTGCGTACCAAAAACCGCTTCTGCCAAAGGTCCTTGAAAAGGACTCTTTGGTCTTCGTCCGGAAACCATCTTATCCTTTGATAAAAATAAGATAGTTTCGTTCCCTTCAACGGCCTTATGCGTCAGCGTTAAGGGCCATTGGTATTATTTGGCCTGCCGCCGCATGAAGGTGGGGATCTCGATAAAATCGTCCTCCCCGCCATTGAAGGTCGGCAAGGCACGGCCTTGCGCATCGAGCGCGCCTTGCGCGGCGCGATAATTGGGGGCCGGAGCCTGCCGCGGCGGGGCGGCCTGCGGCATCGGCGCTTGCTGGGGAACAAAGGCACGCCCCGGCTGGCCAACACCCTCAGCCTGCCCGTCTTCTTCCGAACGCCCACCCAACCCGAACGAGGCCAGGCGCTGCATCAGGGTCATTTGCTGCTTATGCGGCATCGGGGCTGGCGGCGCGTTAACGGCGCTTTCGCGGCTGGCATTGTAAAGCGCTTGCCCCGGTGCCGGTAGATCCTCGATCCGTGGCATGCTCTGGGCGCGCACAATCCCGGCCTGTTCTGCCACCGGCGGAATGAACGGCGCTTGTGTTACCGGTGGGGTATAGCGCTCAACCGCCTGTTCCTCGACAATCGGAGCGGCAAAAAACGTTGCGCGCGGCGGGGCGGCATGCGCGACCACCATATCCGCCGTGGCGACAATCGGGGCGGCGGGTTCAGCCCTGGCGGGTGCAACCTGTTCGGAAACCGCCTGCGGTGTCATCGCCGGGGCCGCCGGAAGCGGAGCAAACCCATACGACGCATAACCGGGCGCGGGTTCTTGTGCCGCAACGCCTTGCGACATATCTTCCGCCGGAGCCATCGCCACCGGCGCGGAAACAGGCGCAGAAACAGGGACAGAAACGGAAACAGGCATCGCAGCCGCACGCGCCGCCATCTGGGCGCGCAATTGATCGGTGATCCGCGCCAAGTTGCGATCGATCGCCGAGCCGGCAAAACCGGTTGCCGCCCCTGCCCCGCCCGCTTCCTCAAGCCGCGCCGCTTCCAGCCGGGCGGCATCCAGCCCCGTCGCCACCACGGAAACGCGGATAATTCCATCCAGCGATTCATCCTGCGTTGCGCCAAAAATCACATTGGCATCGACATCCACCTCTTCGCGGATGCGGTTGGCGGCTTCATCGACCTCATAGATCTTCATGTCTTTGCCGCCGGTGATCGAGATCAACAGCCCGCGTGCGCCCTTCATCGAGGTTTCATCGAGCAGCGGATTGGCAATCGCCGCCTCCGCCGCCAGAATCGCGCGGCTATCGCCGGTTGCTTCGCCCGTGCCCATCATGGCCTTGCCCATATCGCGCATCACCGCGCGCACATCGGCAAAATCGAGATTGATGAGCCCCGGCTTGACAATCAGATCGGTCACCGAGGCAACGCCCGAGAGCAATACCTGATCTGCCATGGCAAACGCTTCGGCGAAGGTGGTTTTCTCATTGGCAATGCGGAACAAATTCTGGTTGGGGATAACGATCAGCGTATCCACCGCCTTCTGGAGTTCGGCAATACCCGCTTCCGCCACGCGCATGCGGCGCTGGCCTTCAAAATGGAACGGCTTGGTGACAACCCCGACCGTGAGGATCCCCATCTCGCGCGCAACCCGCGCAATAACCGGCGCTGCGCCCGTGCCCGTGCCCCCGCCCATGCCTGCGGTAATGAACACCATATGCACATGGGAAAGCTGATCGCGGATTTCATCCATCACCTCTTCGGCCGCAGAGCGCCCGACTTCCGGCAACGAGCCCGCGCCAAGCCCTTCGGTCACCTGAATCCCCATCTGGATCCGCCGTTCGGCGGTCGAGAGCAGCAACGCCTGGGCATCGGTATTGGCGACCACGAAATCCACCCCGGCCAAGCCGCAACGGATCATGTTGTTGACGGCATTACCGCCCGCCCCGCCAACCCCGATAACCGTGATCCGCGGCTTGAGTTCGTGAATATCGGGGGCTTTGATAGTGATCGTCATGGGAGACCTCTTGACACAAAACAGGGGCAAACGAAAAAATCTAGAAACTTGCCTTCAGCCAATGCCCGATCCGGGACAGGTAGCTGTCGGTACCCGTACGGGCAAAACCCGCACCATGGGCAGGGAGCGTGAATTCGGCACCCGCAACTTGCGGATAAACCAGCAGGCCAATGGCATTGGCGAAAGCGGGGTTCTTGGCCGCCTCCGGCAGGCCTTGCACCCCCACCGGCCGGGCAATGCGCACCTGCCCGCCCAAAATACGGCGCACCAGCTCGCTAATTCCGCCAAGCTGGGCGCTGCCGCCAGTCAGCACAACCGGTTGGCCGTTTTGCGGCGCATAACCCGCATGTTGCAGCCGGTCGCGCACGCATTCGATCATCTCTTCCGCCCGCGGCCGGATGATCCGCGTGAGCATGCCAAGCGCAATGGAATGCGTTTGCTCGAAATCGTTTTCGCCAACCCGGCGGATCGTGAGAATATCGCGGCTATCGGCTTCGCTCTCCAGGCATTGCCCAAAGCGATGCTTGAGCTTTTCTGCCTCATCGACGCGCATGGAAAGCCCGCGCGCAATATCGAGCGTGATATAATTCCCGCCAATGGCCAGCGCATCGGAATGCACCAGATGCCCGCCATGGAACACCCCGATCGAGGTGGTGCCACCGCCAAGGTCAATGACAATCGCCCCAAGCATCGCTTCGTCATCGCATAGGGTCGATAAAGCCACCGAATACGGCGTGGCGACCAGCGTTTCAACGCTCAGATGCGCCCGCTCCACCGCCAGCATCAGGTTATGCACCGCCAGCGGATCGCACGACACCATGTGCAGATCCACGCCAAGCGTCTCCCCCACCATGCCTTCCGGCGCTTCGATCCCGCCCACCCCATCGAGCGAAAACCCGACCGGCAGCGCGTGCAGAACAGCCCGCCCGCCTTCTTGCGAATGCGCCGCTGCGGCACGAATGACCCGTGTAATATCTGCGGTACCAACATTGCGGCGGTTGAGCGCCACCTGCCCGGCATAATGGTGCGAGCCGATCCGCCCGCCCGATACATTGACAATCGTGCTGGTAACCTGAACCTGCGCCATGCGTTCTGCCGAATCAACCGCCAGACGGATCGCCTTTTCCGCTTCTGTCAGGTCAATCACCGTCCCGCCCTTGATCCCGCGGGAGCGCTGATGGCCAATCCCCAGCACCCGGATTTTATGCGTGCGGCCATTGAGCACATCGGAGGCGGCAATCGGCTCCAGCCGCGCGATCAGGCAGGCCACCTTGGACGTTCCAATATCAAGCGCGCTCAAAATCGCGGTTTTACCCACCGGAACCGGGCGAATGCGCGGCAGAACAAGCACAGAAGGGTGCATCACGCTTTGCCCCCCCATTTTTTGATCTTAACCTGCAAACCATCGCGATACTGGCTAGCCGCCTCTTCGGTCAGGCGGACATCCACCCGGTCCGGCACCCGCATATCAATGGCCAAGACGCCCCGTTGCGACAGGCCATGCGCGCTCTCAAGCGCCGCAAAGGTCTTGAGCGCGGCGCGTGGATCGCCTTCCGGCAGTTTGACATCCACCCCATTATGCAATTTGAGCGTCCAGCGCCGCTGCGAAACCAGCACCCCGGCGCGCACCTGGTCCCGCACGCTCTGCGGCAGGGTGTGCATCAAGGCCACAAATTCCCGCACCCGCATATTGGCATCCGGCCCCACCACATGCGGCAGGGTAAAAAAACGCGGATCCGACAAGGTTTCAACCGGCGTTCCATCCTCGGAAATCACCTCGACCACGCCATCATGCTGCCAGAGCGCATAGGGCACGCGCTCCACCAGCGTAATCATCACCTTGTCGGGATAAAGCTTGGTAACACGGGCCTCCGATACCAGCGGAACCGCCTTGAGCCGCTGCTGGACCAGCACCGGATCCAGAAACAACAGCGAGGTTGTCGGCGCAATACCGGCAATGCCAAGCACTTCAGCCTGGGTGAGTTCAACATGCCCGGCAATCCCGATCTCAGTGATCGAAAACCCCGCAACGCGCGCCAGCACATCCTTGGGCGTGCCGTTTTCAGCAACAAACCGCTCGTAATGCCCGCCATAATGCAAGCCGGCTGCCAGGCTGGCGCATAAAAACGCGCCCGCGCCAAAAGCCCCGACCCCTCGCGGAACCCGCCCGAGCGGGTAGCGTCTCGAATTCCCCAATCGCCAGAACGACGCAAAGCGGGAAAGGCCTTGCTGGCCCCCGCTCACCGTTCCAGAGAGGAATCCTCCACGATCCATGTCACCAACTCGCTAAAGCTTAGGCCGCAATGCGCGGCCAGTTCTGGCACCAGCGAGGTTTCGGTCATGCCTGGCTGGGTATTCACCTCCAGACAAGCCAATATGCCGGTTGCATCATCGTAGCGGAAATCCGCCCGTGCGATCCCACGGCAGCCCAGAGCCTCGTATGCCCTCACACTCAACTCTTGAACGTTCTGGTAAATATTTGGTTTAAGAGATGCAGGTAAGATATGAATTGATCCGCCAGATGAGTATTTTGCATCATAATCGTAGAAAGAACTCCCCTTCGAGACAATCTCGATAACCCCCAGAGCCTCCACCGCGCCGGGGGGCCCCATCACGGCGCAAGTAAGCTCCCGCCCCGGAATGAATGCCTCCACCAGCATTTCTTCCCCCAGCGGCCAATCAGGTGCCGCCAGCTCGGTGAACAGCCGGTTATCGTTTTCGCGCGCAATAAACACCCCGAACGAAGACCCATTGGCCACCGGCTTGGCGACATAAGGCCGCGCCATCACGTGGCTTTTGGCCACCTCGAAGCGGGAAACCGTGATCCCCTTGGCCACCGGCACCCCGGCCGCCTGCATCACCACCTTGGCGCGGTCCTTGCGCATGGCGAGCGAAGACGCCAAAACCCCGGAATGGGTGTAAGGAATGCCCAGAATTTCGAGCAAACCTTGCACCGTGCCATCTTCTCCGAACGGGCCGTGCAGCGCATTGAACGCGACATCGGGCTTCAGATCGGCCAGAACCTGCGCCAGATCCCGCCCGACATCGACCTCGCTGACCCTATACCCGGCATCGCGCAACGCTTTGGCGCACGGGATGCCCGATTTAAGCGAAACCGGGCGCTCGGCCGACCACCCCCCCATCAGCACGGCGACATGTCTGCCCGAAGACGGAACAGGACGAAGCAAGGTCATGATAAAGCCTCCGGAACAACCAAAAAACGATCAACGCGCACAACGCCTTGCGATACGCTCACTGGGCACAGCCTTATCGCGTTTTTGCGTTTGATGGAACAATAAAAATCAAAAGACGCGTTCTTTCACAAAGAGATAAGAGCAGGATATGTTTCCATCAAAACACGTCCTAACCCTGCCCGCCCGGCCTGCCATAAACCCCGATGCGCTTGACCTCCCATTCCAGGGAAACCCCGCTGGTATCGAGCACCCGCGCGCGCACCAATTCGCCCAAAGCCTCGATCTGCGCCGCATTGGCGCCCTCCTCGGCGATCAGAAAATTGGCGTGTTTTTCGCTCATCCGCGCCTGCCCCACGCGCAATCCCCGGCAGCCTGCCGCATCGATCAGCCGCCAGGCCGAATGCCCCGGCGGGTTTTTGAAGGTCGAGCCCGCCGTGCGCACCTTGGTTTCCTGATCGGCTTCCCGATGCGCCTGCACGCGGGCATTGATCGCCGCCACCGCCTCCGGCGCGCGCGCAAAACCTTGCAACACGGCTTGCGTGAAGATCACATCCCCCGCGCCGCTGCTGCGATAGCCAAAGCGCATCTCTTCCGGCTTTAGCGTAACAATCTCGCCCGCCCGTGTGACCGCCTGCGCCTCCACGAACCGCTCGCGCGTTTCACCCTCGATCTCCGGCTGTGTTTGCGAGCGCGTGCCCGCATTCATCCTGAGCGCGCCGCCCAATGAGCCGGGAATGCCGAACAAAAATTCGAGCCCGCCGATCCCCGCTTCGGCGGCCACCTGCGCCACCTTGCGATCCGCCGCAAACGCCCCCGCACGCAGCCTGTGGCCCGCCTCCACCGCGATCTGCCCAAAGGCGCGCGGCGCAAAGCGGATCACCACCCCCGGCACCCCGCCATCGCGGATGATGAGGTTAGAAGCCAGCCCGATCACCGTGACCGGCACTTCCGGGGGCAGCAAGCGCAGGAAATACGCCAGATCCTCGGTATCGGCCGGGGTAAACAAGACCTGCGCCGCCCCCCCCACCCGCAGCCAGGTAAACGGCGCCAAGGGTTCATTGGCCAAAAGCCGCCCGCGTAAATCGGGCATCCGCGCGGCAAGATCGGGGAGTATATCTGGATAGTTCATTTCACAACAAAGCCTCAATCTTTTCAACGAGACGAAACCTGAGATGCGGCTCTTCCCAAGAAAAATCCTCTATTCTATAGACAGCGATATAATTTTCCCGTTCAAATTTTATAGGACGTTCCTTGTTTTCACCAAAATGCACCGTGTCATTGGTTGCAATCACGCGTCTTTTTTCAGATATGGCGGCAACAAAATCATAAACCTGTTTTGTCTGAGCATCCAGATACGGATCGTGATATAAATAACCTTTCAACCAATGCTTATGGATACAGGGGAGCATTTCATCCCCCAGTTTTGCAAACCAGTTGCCTGGATACCCGGTTGGTTTACGCAATTTCGTCATATCTGGGCGCCCACAATTTCAGTTTCCCCCGAAAGCCGCCAATTCGCCGGGCAACGCATAGGCCCATTGCGTAATATTGCCCGCACCCAGAAACACCACGTAATCGCCGGCCTGCACCCTTGGGGCGATCTCCTGCGCCAGAAATTCCGGCCCGGCAAGCGCCACCACCTCGCGGTGCCCATGCGCCCGGATAGCGCCAACCAACGAATCGCGATCCACCCCCTCGATCGGGGCCTCCCCGGCCGCATAAATATCGGCAACCAGCACGCAATCGGCATCGTTGAAGCAGGTCGCAAACTCGTTGAACAGCGAGGCCAGCCGCGAATAGCGATGCGGCTGCACCACCGCCACAACCCGCCCCTTGGTGGAAGCCCGCGCCGCCTTGAGCACTGCGGCAATCTCAACCGGGTGATGGCCGTAATCATCGAAAATAACCGCCCCGCGCCATTCCCCCGTACGCGTGAAGCGGCGTTTGACCCCCGAAAACACGGCCAGCCCCTGGCGGATAGCCTCGCCCGAAAGCCCCAATTCGCGCGCCACGCAAATCGCGGCCACGGCATTGAGCGCATTGTGATGCCCCGGCATGGGCAGTACCAGATCCGCGATCACCTCCGCTTCCCCGCCTTCGCGGTTGCGCAAACGGACCGAAAACCGGCACACCCCGCCGCTTAGATCCAGCCCGAACAACCGCACATCCGCCTGCGGGTTTTCGCCATAGGTAATCACCCGCCGGTCCTCGATCTGCCCCACCAGCTCCTGCACGGTAGGGTGATCGAGACACAAAACCGCAAAGCCATAAAACGGCAGGTTTTCCACCAGCGTGCGGAACGCTTTCTTGATCGCCTCGAACGAGCCGAAATGATCCAGATGTTCAGGATCGATATTGGTAATCACCGCAATATCAGCGGGTAGGCGCAAGAACGTGCCATCGCTCTCATCAGCCTCCACCACCATCCATTGCCCGCCGCCAATACGCGCATTGGTGCCATAGGCGTTGATGATCCCGCCATTGATCACCGTGGGGTCGAGCCCGCCTTGATCGAGCAAGGTGGCCACAAGGCTGGTCGTGGTGGTCTTGCCATGCGTACCGGCAATCGCGATACACGATTTAAGCCGCATCAGTTCCGCGAGCATATCGGCGCGCCGCACCACCGGGATTCGCGCAAACCGCGCCGCTACCAGTTCAGGGTTGTCGCGCTTGATCGCAGTGGAAACCACCACCACGGCCGCCTGCCCCAGATGCTCGGCTTTATGGCCAATAAAACACGCAATGCCTTTTTCGCGCAACCGTTTGACATTGGCATTGTCGCTCGCATCCGACCCTTGCACCCGGTAGCCCTGATTGGCGAGCACTTCAGCAATGCCCGACATGCCAATGCCGCCAATGCCAATAAAATGAATAGGACCGGTATCGCGGGGAATTTTCATGGTTTTTTCCGCATAAAAGAGAGAAACAGGCACAAGGGGCAAACGCACCGCACAAAATCCGTGCCGCACCGTGCTTTCATACCGCATGGCGCAAAAAATGGAATGCCAGTTTAGCCTCAGGATTCATGGATTGATCCAGAAGATGAAAGTATCAAGGCTGCAGATCGCGCAAAAGAAGCGATGGGCGCCAAAAAAGCGATGGGCGCATCTGTCATATCGCATGACGATGCACCTCCAGTCCTTGAGTTGTGCGAACATATTTTCAACGACAGGACGTTTTTTGTAGAGCATCGTGTCATAGGGGATCTGAATTTTTCGATTTTTTTTAAGAAAATACAAGGGTTTATTTCTTTTTCGATCATCCCATTCCTGAACCAATTTGCATCATATCCCCGATCTGCAAACAGAACCTTGGTGCGTGGCAAGGACCTTGGTGCGTGGCAAGGCATGCAAAATGGCCCGCGCGCCCAGAAAATCGCTGCGTTGCCCTTCCGTGAGCCGCAGGACGAACGGACGGCCTTTTGCATCGC
Organism: uncultured Methylobacterium sp.; assembly: GCA_964526275.1. Lineage (GTDB taxonomy): Bacteria > Pseudomonadota > Alphaproteobacteria > Rhizobiales > Beijerinckiaceae > Rhabdaerophilum. The sequence continues at coordinate 12,085 of CAZGKS010000028.1, forward strand.
AAACGGCGTAGAGCGTTGAGTTCAGGCGGCCTGCGCACCTTGAGATGTATCGCCTCCATCATGATTTGTTATAATTTTTCGGCTTAATATTATAATTTAATGATTATATCTTTTAATACTTTAAGTTAATATCATAAAATAAACCAATTACAGACAGTCTTATGGCTTTAATATTCGTTTAAGACACACCAAAAAAGCAGACAATTTCCGACTACGGAAATAATTATATTTAAAATTATTCAATCATAAACACGTAAAATACCATTAAAACGCAGAAAATGTGGCGAAATCCGCACCATGTGCTTGTCGCTCAATCAAATCAGCCATGCGAACCCCGCCCTGATCCGGCTACGAAAAATCGATTTATTTTTTCTTATATTTTACAGTGTGTTATATGTATATTGGCACTCTAGGGTCAGGTGCCAACCCTATGAAAACAACGATTTTGGGGCCAGCAGAGACTTGAAAAAGAAACCAGAGGGATTAAAGGAGAGGTTGCTTTTCCCTTAACCTATTGAAATCATTGGTGGGTGATGTAGGGTTCGAACCTACGACCCGCTGATTAAGAGTCAGCTGCTCTACCAACTGAGCTAATCACCCCCAAAGGGCAGCACGCGCTTGAAACCAACGCCTGCGCGAGATGCCGATAGCGCAGGCGCGAGGCTTTGTCCAGCAAAACCGTCGGCAGAAAGGGTAAAAACACGCGCGCCCGGCGCGGGGTGTTTACCCTTTAGAGGTTGCCTTTAACGCTTATCCGGCGCTGCCTTCGCGGATAGGCTGCTGGAAGGCGAGCCCCATATCCCATGGGAAATAGATCCAGGTATCCTGGCTGACCTCGGTGATGAAGGTATCGACCATCGGGCGGCCCTGTGGTTTGGCATAAACCGTGGCCAGATGTGCGTTGGGTAGCATTTCGCGCACGGCCTTGGCGGTATTGCCGGTATCGACCAGATCGTCGATGACCAGAACGCCTTTGCCGCCAGCGCTCCCCATGATTTTCGGGTTGATGTCTTTCAAGACCTGCAATCCGCCCTGGCTGTCATAGCTGTGGTAGGAGGCGATGCAGACCGTATCGATGAGGCGTAAATCCAGCTCGCGCGCAACAATCGCCGCCGGGACCAAACCGCCACGGGTAATGCAGACGATTGCCTGATAGGGGCCGGTATTGGCCAGTCGCCAGGCCAGTGCGCGGCAATCGCGGTGGAACTGGTCCCAGGAAACCGGATACGCTTTAGCGGGCAGCGGCTTGACGGCGGTTTCGTGCATGGGATGCTCCTATTGGGGGGGGGGTTAAAGGGGGGCCGAATCGGCGGACAAGGTGGCAAGCAGCGCGA
>CAZGKS010000029.1:0-882 GCA_964526275.1 uncultured Methylobacterium sp.
GTTGGAACCGGTTTCGCGTCCGGAATTGCGTTAAAACAAAGAGATAGAGCGTTTTTGGCGATTCAACCATCGCTGGAAACGCTCTAGCGCGTTTTTGCTTTTGATGAACAATCAAGAGCGAAAGCAAGGGTAGGGAATTGCAATGGACAGAAAGCGCTTTAACTCGTAAAAATTGGGCCTGTTTTAGTCTCAACGTTCTAACGGAGATCGCCATGCAAACACGTTCATTTTTTTTACGCTTTGGCTTGGCCGCACTGCTGGGATCGATAGCAGGGCAAGGCCCCGCTTTTGCCCAGAGCGATTACCCTTTTCGCCTGCATAACCGCTCGCAAGGCTGGACGATCAGCGGTTTCCAGACCTACCAGGACGGGCAATGGAGCCGCAACTGGCTTTCCAACCGCGTCCGGGCGGGCGAATATACCAATATGGATTGGCATTCCAATGCCGGTAGTTGCGTGGTGCGCTTCCGCGTGAGCTGGGTTGATTATGGCGCGCAGGAATTCCGCGCCGATTTCTGCAAGCTGCGCAACCTTTATATGCTCAATGAGGGCTTCCGCACGGATTGAGCGGTCAGCGATCTACGCCCTAAAACGGCAAGTCTCTCCCCCTCTTGCCTCTTGCGCCAAAACAAAAGCGCTATGAAACGCAAAACGCGCGCCTTGCAGCGCGCGTTTTTTGTTGTCTATCGGATGCGGCGGCCTTAGCGCGCGATCTGACGGAAGGAGATCGCGCGCATTCTCTTTTTATTTTAACGCGTTTTCTTGACACGAAGTTGGTTCAACTTCGCTGGAAAACGCTTTAATGCGCCAGAACGGCCAGCAGCAGCAAGGCCACGATGTTCGTGATCTTGATCGCCGGGTTCACGGCCGGGCCGGCGGTGTC
>CAZGKS010000029.1:892-13460 GCA_964526275.1 uncultured Methylobacterium sp.
GTCGCCGACGGTATCGCCGGTCACGGAAGCCTTATGGGCATCCGAACCCTTGAGGTGCTTGACGCCGTCGGAATCCACAAAGCCATCCTCGAAGCTCTTCTTGGCGTTATCCCAGGCGCCGCCGCCGGAAGTCATCGAGATGGCCACAAACAGACCGGTCACGATAACGCCGAGCAACATGGCACCAACCGCCGAGAACGCCGCCGATTTCCCCGCCACCGCCTGGATGGCAAAGAACAGCACGACCGGCGAGAGCACCGGCAACAGCGAGGGGATCACCATTTCACGGATCGCCGCTTTGGTGAGCATATCCACCGCGCGGGCGTAATCCGGCTTGTCGGTGCCGGCCATGATGCCGGTTTTTTCCTTGAACTGGCGGCGCACTTCCACCACCACATCGCCGGCCGCACGGCCAACGGCGGTCATGGCGATGCCGGAGAACAGGAACGGGATCAACCCGCCGAGCAGCAAGCCCACGACGACATAGGGGTTGGAGAGCGAGAAATCGATCACAACGCCCTTGAAGAAGGGGTATTTGTCGGCATTGGCCACGAAGAATTTGAGATCCTCCGCATAAGCCGCAAACAGCACCAGCGCGCCAAGCCCGGCCGAGCCGATCGCATAGCCCTTGGTCACCGCCTTGGTGGTGTTGCCCACGGCGTCGAGCGCATCGGTTGCGTGGCGCACTTCCTTGGGAAGGCCCGCCATTTCGGCGATGCCGCCTGCATTGTCGGTCACCGGGCCGAAGGCGTCGAGTGCGACGATCATGCCTGCCAGGCCCAACATGGTCGCCGTGGCGATCGCCGCCCCGAACAAACCTGCGAGCTGAAAGGTCGAGATAACGCCCAGCACGATTGCAAGGGTCGGCAATGCGGTCGATTCAAGCGAGACCGCCAACCCCTGAATGACGTTGGTGCCATGGCCGGTCACCGAAGCTTGCGCGATCGAATTGACCGGGCGCTTGTTCGTGCCGGTGTAATATTCGGTGATATAGACAATCGCGGCGGTGACCGCCAACCCGATCAGGCCGCAATAAAACAAAGCCTGCCCGGTAATCACCCGGCCTGCCGCGGTACCGATATTTCCCCAGCCGATTGTGAGCGAGGTTGCCGCGCCAAGGCCTAAAACCGAGAATACGCCCGTGGCGATCAGCCCCTTATAAAGCGCGCCCATGATCGAACCATTGGGGCCGAGTTTAACAAAATACGTGCCGATGATCGAGGTGACGATGCAGGCTGCGCCAATCGCCATCGGGTAAACCATGGCGTTCCACAACCCGGCCTGCCCGGCAAAGAAAATTGCCGCCAGAACCATGGTAGCAACCAAGGTAACCGCGTAAGTTTCGAACAGATCGGCGGCCATACCCGCGCAATCACCCACATTATCGCCGACATTATCGGCGATAACGGCCGGGTTGCGCGGGTCGTCTTCCGGAATACCGGCTTCGACCTTGCCGACCAGATCGGCGCCGACATCCGCGCCCTTGGTGAAAATACCGCCGCCGAGACGCGCGAAAATCGAGATCAGGGAAGCACCAAACCCAAGCGCGACCAGCGCATCAATGACCAGACGCGAACCGGGCGCATAGCCCAGAAACTGCGTGAGCACCATGAAATAGATCGCAACGCCCAGCAAGGCGAGCCCGGCCACCAGCATGCCCGTAACGGCACCGGCCTTGAAGGCGACATCCAGCCCGCCCGCAAGGCTTTTCATGGCGGCTTGCGCCGTGCGCACATTGGCCCGCACCGAGACATTCATGCCGATAAACCCGGTCGCCCCGGAGAGCACCGCGCCGATAGCAAAGCCAAGCGCGACCAAGGGGCCAAGCAGCAGCCAGGCCGCGACAAGGATCACCGCGCCGACAATGGCGATGGTCATATATTGGCGGCGCAGATACGCGCTGGCGCCTTCGGCAATATTGCCGGCGATTTCTTGCATGCGCGGGGAGCCTGCATCCTGCGCCATCACCGATTTGACGGTTATAGCTGCATAGACGATCGACAAAGCCCCGAGCAAGATGATAACAAGCAGTGCTGTCATGGTGATCTCACTAAAAAGAGAAAAGGGGAATTAAGGGCATAAAACCAAGTAAACGGCAGGTTCAAGATCTTTGATTTAAAGCAAAGATCTTGGATCTTAAGGTTGGGATCTTAGCTCTGGTCCTTGGATTCCAAAAAAGAAGCCAAAAAAAATCCAGAGCCCAAAAAAGACACGAAAACCCAAGAAAAACCCAAGGCAAGAACCCTAAGACTCAAGCCCCCGCGCCTGCAAGGTCAAGGCGGAGTTAACAAATTCTTGCCATAAAATCTACGCTTTTTTAAAGTATGCGTCCAAAGAAAAACTGTGGCTTCCGTACCCTGTGCCGCCCGTGCCGCGCATTCCAAGCGTATCTGCCGCATGCCGCGCGCATCAACCCGCGCATAGCAGAGCACCCCCGATGATCTTGAATGGATCTTGCGGCAATCAATCTTGCGCAAGCAAAGCGCCGCAACTGCGGCACACCTTACCTTGATAGGGGCTTATACCAAAGATTCTTTAAAATAATTCTTTAGTATAAACCACAAAACGATCGTATTCGTTGATGAAAACAAGATAATTTCGTTCCCTTCAAAGGCCTTATGCGGCAGCATCCAAGGCCATTGGTCTTATCCTGCCAGATCCGCAACCAGCGCATCCAGAACCGGCATGCCCATACGCGTTGCGCGCAGGCGCCCATCTGGGGCAAATTCCAGCAAGTTTTCAGCAATCAACGCGGCAATGCGGGTTTTATCGAGTTCCTTGCCGCGCAACCGGGCATAGCGCTCCGGCGCAATGCCTTCGGTCAGGCGCAGGCCCATCAGCAAGAACTCATCCGCCTCGTTTTCTTCGTTCAACGTCTCGTCACTGACAAGGCCATGCCCGTCCTTGCGGCAATAATCGAGCCAGGTTTCGGGCAGTTTTTCGCTTTCCAGCGCCCGCCTGCCACGCTCCGTATAAAGCCGCGAATGCGCACCCGGCCCAATACCGGCATATTCGCCATAGCGCCAATAAATCAGATTATGGCGCGATTCCTGCCCGGGCCGGGCGTGGTTGGAGATTTCATAGGCCGGCAAGCCGAATTTATCGGTAATTTCCTGCGTGACCTCATAAAGTGCCCGGGCGGTATCGGCATCCGGCAAGGCGATTTTTCCGGCATCAAACAGCAATTTATACGCCGTGCCCGGCTCGATGGTGAGCTGATACAAGGAAAGATGGGTGGGCGCATGGGCCAAAGCCTCGACCAGCTCTTCGCGCCAGGCGGCAACGCTTTGCCCCACCCGCGCGTAAATGAGATCGAAGGAAAAGCGTTCAAAATGCTTGGCCGCAATAGAGACCGCCAGCAACGCTTCCCCCACGCTATGCTGCCGCCCGAGAGCGCGCAAATCGCTCTCATCGAGCGATTGAACGCCCAAAGATACGCGATTGACCCCCGCAGCCCGATACCCGGCAAAACGCCCCGCTTCCACGCTGGTCGGGTTGGCCTCCAGCGTAATCTCACAATCTGCGGCCAAGGTCCAATGCGCGGCCACCGTGTCAATAAGCGCCCCGACAAGTTGCGGGCGCATCAATGAAGGCGTACCGCCGCCAAAAAAGATCGAGGACACCACGCGCGCGGGGGCAAGCGCTGCCATATGCTGCACTTCGCGCTTATAAGCCTCCAACATGGCACTTTCATCGATCTGCCGCCGCACATGCGAATTGAAATCGCAATACGGGCATTTTGCAGCGCAAAAAGGCCAATGAAGATAGACACCAAAACCGGCATCGAACGGCGGCAGATGCAAGTTACGCATGAGAAAAACGACGCATGACAAACCTTCCGCAACGGCGGTGGCCAGGGTTTAACGGGTTATAGCGTTTTTGCTTCGGAGGAAAAGATCAAGAGCAAAAGACGCGTTCTGAAACAAAGAGATAAGAGCATGGTAGGTTTGCCTCAAAACAGATCATACTCTGAGACAAGCGAAAAGGCCGGATCGGATACCTCTTAACATGCGAGAAAGAATAGAAAAGATGCGCGCCTTAATTCAGGAAAAATTTAATTTTTCCAGCAACTTGATAAAGGCGCGCGCGCGGTGGGATACCCCGTGCATCTGGCCATTGTGCAGCGCAATACCATGCTTTTCCTGGGCTGTCATCTCCCCAAAAGTCCGGTCCTGCCCCTGCGGACAAAAAGCGGGGTCATAGCCAAACCCGGCCTCGCCGCGCGGGGGATACGCGAATGTGCCGAAAACCCGCCCCTCCGCCAGAAGAATCGTGCCATCCGGCTGCGCCAGCACCAGAGCCGCCGTAAAATGCGCCGCTGCCCCATGGGGAGGCACGCCGCGCAGGTGCAATTCGTCTGCCACCTTGGCCATCGCGGCGGAAAAATCAGCCGGTTTTCCTGCCCAATCCGCCGTAAACAGCCCCGGCGCGCCATCAAGCGCGTCAACGCATAATCCGGAATCATCGGCCAAGGCGGGCAACCCCGTAGCGCGCGCCGCTGCCAGCGCTTTAATCGCGGCATTTTGCGCAAACATCCAGCCGGTTTCTGCGGGTTCAGGCAATCCAAACGCCTTCGCGCCGACCACTTTCACGTCGAAGGGCGCAAACAATTCTGTAAATTCCGTCAGCTTACCCGCATTATGGGTGGCCAGCAGCAGCGTATCGCCGCGTTGGAGCCTACCCATCGATCACCGCCTGCTGAAGGGCTGCCAGTTCACGGGTCCCTTTGCGGGCCAGCGCCAACAGGGCGAGAAATTCTGCCTCGCTGAAGGGCGCCGCGTCAGCGGTTGCCTGCACCTCGACCATGCCCCCTGCCCCTGTAAGAACAAAATTGGCATCGGTATGGGCGTTGGAATCTTCTGCATAATCCAGATCGAGCACAGGCGTTCCGCGGAAAATGCCGCAGGAAACCGCCGCAACGCTCTCTCTTAGCGGCATTTTGGCAATCATATTGCGCGCCATCATCCAGCGGAAACATTCATGCAAGGCCACATAGGCGCCGGTAATCGCTGCGGTGCGGGTGCCGCCATCGGCCTGCAACACATCGCAATCGAGCGTGATCTGTTTTTCGCCCAGCAAGGTTAAATCCGTCACGGCCCGCAACGACCGCCCGATCAGGCGCTGGATTTCCTGCGTGCGGCCAGAAGGCTTGCCGGAGGTGACCTCCCGGCGTGTGCGCTCATGGGTCGCGCGCGGGAGCATGGCATATTCCGCGCTCACCCAACCTTTGCCCGATCCTCGCAGCCAGGCGGGCCCTTTTTCTTCAAGGGAGGCCGCGCACAGCACCTTCGTTTCGCCAAAGGTGACAAGGCAGGAGCCTTCCGCATAGCGTACAACGCCCTTTTCAAGGGTGATCTTGCGCAGTTCATCGGGAGCACGTCTGGAGGGGCGCATGAGGGGCCTTTCAAGAGTAAAAACATCCAGCGCGCCGTGTATCCGGTCCGGCGCCCGGCGGCAAGCTTTGCTTTGGGCGCCCTGCGTGGCAATCCTTCCTCAACATAAACGGATTTTGCCGCAAAAACGGGTTTTGCTCTCCCGAAAAAAGCTGATACGCTGACTTTGTTCGATTTTCCACGCGACAAGAGCGCCCCAACGCGCCGTTACCCCCGGAGGAAGCCCCATGTTTAAAGCGCCCCTGTCAAAAATGCCTGTAAATCCTCACCGTCGCCGGTTTCTGGCCGCGCTGGCCGGGGTAGTGGCCGCCCCTGCTGTTTTGTCTTCCGCGCGGGCGCAAGCGCCGATCACGCTGCGGTTGCACCATTTTCTTGGCCCCATGGCCAATGCGCATGCCAAATTGTTGGCGCCTTGGGCAAAAAAGCTTGAAACGGAAAGCGGAGGTCGGCTGAAAATCGATATTTTCCCGGCCATGCAATTGGGAGGCACGCCGCCGCAATTATTCGACCAGGTACGGGATGGCGTGGTGGATTTATGCTGGACCCTGCCGGGCTCGACCCCCGGCCGCTTCCCCACCACGGAAGTGTTTGAGCTGCCCTTTATCTGCGCCGAAAAAGCCATGGTGAATGCGCTGGCCGCGCAGGAATTTGCCGATACGTATTTGCGCGAAGAAGTGCGCGATGTGCATCTGATCTCCTATTGGGCGCATGATGGCGGGCATATCCATGCCAATAAACCGATCAAAACCATGGAAGACATGAAGGGGCTCAAATTGCGCAACCCGACGCGGCTCGCCGGGGAAGCGCTTAAAGCGCTCGGCGCCACCTCGGTCGGCATGCCGGTGCCGCAAGTGCCCGAAAGTCTCGCCCAAAAGGTCATTGATGGCGCCGTAGTGCCGTGGGAGGTCGTGCCCGCCGTCAAGATCCACGAATTGGTGAAATATCATACAGAAATTACCGGCAACCCGACACTTTATGCCGCAAGCTTTTTCCTCGCCATGAACAAAGCAAAATATGCCCAATTGCCGGATGATTTGCGCCTCCTTCTCGATCGCAATTCCGGTATGGCTTTCGCTAAACTGGCCGGGCAAATGTGGGATACCGAGGCCGCGCAGGTGCGGGCTATGGTCGAAAAACGCGGCAATGTGATCTATAAATTGCCCGACGACGAAAAAGCCCGCTGGATCAAGGCAACCGAACCCGTTTATGCTGGCTGGATCGACCAGATGAAGGCTAAAAATATCGATGGCGCGAAAATGGTCGAAGCGGCGCGCGCGCTGATCGCCAAACACGCCAAGGCATAACCCAGCCTGCCCGCGCGGCTAGGGCGCTTTTGTTTTTGATGGAATCATCAAGAGCAAAAGACGTCATGCTCTGGCCGTTTGGGTTCAACCGAGAAGGCCTTGCCAAGGAAAGGCCAATCGAAGGGAAGGCCTGTTCTCAAAACCCAAAACCTGTTCAAGATCTGGTTTCAAGAGCAGACCTGTTCTCATACTCTATCCTCCTGCATCTATCCTCCAGCAATATCCAGGTAAAACGATGGCCGAACATCCCTCTGCCGCGCCCCAAGCGGGTGTTGCCCCCGCGCCTTGGCTCGAACGCTGGACCGGCACGCTGGCGGTTATGGGGGGGCTTTTGGCGCTTGGTATGGCGTTGCTTGTTACCTTAAGCGTGCTGATGCGTTATGCCTTTAATGCCCCGATTGAAGGCGATTTCGAGATTGTCAAAATGGCGACCGCACTTACAGTCTTCGCGTGCCTGCCCTATACCCAGGCAAAGCACGGGAATATTAAGGTTGAAACCTTCACCACCGGGTTTGGCGCACATACCCGCAACCGGATCGATGCCTTCTGGGATCTGTTTTTTGCCCTGTTCATGGCCGTCCTGACCCTCGCTTTGGTCTTTGGTACGCTCGATGCCCTCCATTCAGGCGAGACAACCATGCAGCGACAATGGCTGCTCTGGCCCAGCATCGCTTTATCCACCCTGCTTTGTGCGGTGCTGGTGGTGAGCGCTGCCCTTACGGCCTATGGGCGGCTTGTGCCCGCTTTGCGCCCCGCAGAAGCGGCCCCACCCTCAGGGCACACACCATGAATGGTCCGTGGGTCGCCCTGCTCGGCTTTGCTGGCCTGTTAGGGCTCATGGCGCTGCGGGCACCGGTTGCGCTTTCCATGTTGATCGTCGGGGCGAGCGGCTACCTGTATCTCTCCAGTGCTTCGGCCTTCTTCAATTATATGAAAACGAACACGTATCATCAATTTGCCAATTATACCCTCTCGGTCATTCCGCTCTTCATCCTCATGGGGGCTTTGGCGGAACGGGCGGGGATAGCCACTCATCTGTTCAAAGCGGCCGAACGCGCCTTCGGCAATGTCCGCGGCGGGGTTGCCATGGCGGTCATTGGCGCCTGCACGGCCTTTGGCGCGATTTGTGGCTCTTCGGTCGCCACAACCGCAACCTTCGGGCGCGCAGCCCTGCCCGAATTGCGGCGCGCGCGCTATGATGGCGGTTTGGCAACCGGCGTGATCGCGGTCGGGGGCACGCTCGGCATTCTTATTCCCCCTTCGGTCATTCTGGTGGTTTATGCCATCACGACCGAGCAGAACATCGCCAAGCTGTTTCAGGCCGCGCTGATCCCCGGTCTGCTGGCGGCCGTGTTTTATTGTATAACGATCGGCATTCTTGCGCGCCGCTATCCCGAGGAAGCGCCGGTTTCTGGTGCCTTGGCGCTCGAACCACGCCTCACCCCCCTCTGGCAGAAAGCGCTGGCCGCCTTGGCGCTGGCGGTGGCGGTGGTGCAGTTTGCGCGCAGCGCCTTGGACAGCCAAAGCGCACTGGCCCTTGCCGGACTTGGCGTGTTGATCCGTGTGCTCGATGCCAAGGTGATGCCCGCTTTGTTGATCGCCGTAATTGTGGTGGGCGGCATTTATGGCGGCATCTTCACCCCCACAGAAGGTGCCGCTGTTGGGGCGATTGCCATGTTGCTGGTGGGTTGGCCATGCGCAGCTTGAGTTGGGAGGACATCAAACTTGCCTTGCGCCAAAGCGCGGAAACTTCAGGCATGATTTTTCTGATCTTGCTCGGCGCGGAGGTTTTCGGGGCTTTTCTGGCGCTTTCGCGCCTGCCGACCCTTGCTGCAGAATGGATTGGCGCTTCAGGCTTCCCGCCTTATCTGGTGCTCGCCACCCTGCTGGGGTTTTATATCCTGCTTGGTGCCGTAATGGACGAATTGGCAATGATTTTGCTCACATTGCCCGTGTTTTTTCCGGTTATTCAGGCACTCGATTTTGGCATGCCGCCCGAGGAGGTGGCGATCTGGTTTGGTATTTTGGTGCTGATGGTGGTGGGTATCGGGCTGACCGCGCCGCCGGTTGGGCTCAATGTCTTTGTGATTTCCTCGATCGCCCGCGATGTCCCCATTGAACGCACCTATCGGGGTGTTTTGCCGTTTTTACTCGCCGATCTGCTGCGCCTGCTGCTGGTGCTCGCCTTTCCGGGGGTGGCGCTGTGGCTGGTGCGGGCATTGCAATAAGCGCGGGAAGGTTTCAATGAACTCGTTTTTCGGGAGCAAAATATATTTCATTGAAAGCCATGGGGATCGTTGACATTATTTGTGCCTGCAATACGCTTACGAGATGGTGGTATTGTTATCTTGGGAGGATAACATGTCTCGTGTTTTTGGAGGCTTCGCGCTCATACTCGCCAGTATCTCTCCAGCTGCGGCACAAGAGAAAAATTTCAGATTGCAGGATGTTACGGATGCCTTGCAATGCGCAGCCGGGCAGGCTGCCAAGCGTATTGGCCAAGCAAATATTCCGGCCCAATTTTCAAAAATAAAATTCACGCTCACCCTCAAAGAAGAGAGCACCAATGTAAAAGAGGTGAAAGCAGGCCTTGTTGAAGGTATAATTACTTTGTTCCCAACGGCTTCTGCGGGGTGGAAACGAGAAAACGTTCAAACAAAGGTTCTTGCGGAAAATCTCACTTTCAGAAAAAACTTACATGTCAAGAATGATCAAGCCTGCAATAGACGCTCTAATTTCGACACCGGTGTTGTCGATGATATTGCCACGCAAATATCCTTGGTGGCGCAAGATCCAAGCGTCATTCCTGAAACGACCATAAAAGCATCTTCCAAGGTAACGGTTACAAACAACGCCGATATATCCGTATCTCTTGGTATTCCTATTGTAAAAATTTCCGGGACCTATGGCAGAACCCATCTGCGCTCTCTTGCGGTATTGGCGGTTAGCCCATAGCGCGCTTGGTTTCAAGGCAGACCAAATCCGGGGTTGCTGAAACTGTAGTTCCGTCACCCGTAAAGCCTGCCTCTTCTGCCTGTGCCCCTACACCGTCTCCCATTCCAGGCGCATTCCGTCATAGGCGGGCGCGATGGCCGTGGGCAGGTCGGCCACAAGGCGGGCGTAATCGAGATCGGTGTGCAGGTTGGTGAGCACCGCGCGCGCCGGGCGCATGCGGGCGATCCATTCCAGCGCGTCGGCAAGCGAAAAATGCGTGGGATGCGGGCTGTCGCGCAAGGCATCGAGCACCCAGCAATCGAGCCCGGTCAGGCGGGAGGCGGTCGCATCGGGAATGGCGCTGACATCGGGCAGGTAGCAAAAATCGCCCACCCGGAACCCCAACGCCTCCAGCTTGCCATGCTCCACCGGCAAGGGCAGAAAGGGGATTGCCCCCCCCTGCCCTTCAATCGTGAAAGGTTTGTATTTTTCAAGCAGATGCTGCGTGGCGATCGGCGGGTAATCACTGCCCGGCGGGGTCTGGAAGCAATAGCCGAAGCGCGTGGTGAGCATGGTCAGCGTTGTGTGATCGGCATGAATAGGCATGCGGCGACGCATGGCGATCACGAGCGGGCGGATATCATCGATCCCGTGGGTGTGGTCGGCATGTTCATGCGTCATGACCACCGCATCGAGATGGGTGACGTTGGCCTCGATCAATTGCTCGCGCAGATCGGGCGAGGTATCGATCAGCACGCGTGTGGTGCCCCCGGCCTCGTGCCGCTCCAGCAGCAGAGAGCAGCGGCGGCGACGGTTGCGCGGCTCGTTGGGGTCGCATCGCCCCCAACCGAAGGCGACGCGCGGCACCCCGCCCGATGAGCCACAACCAAGAACGGTAGCCACCATGCGTGCCATGAAATTTCACCTGTGCAAGACAGAAGTTAGGAACAAAAATCAGAAATTAGGGCCATAAAACAGGGGTTATGACGCCATTTTTGCAAAAAAACGGTTGGTATTGACTTCAAGGATCGGGGCCATTTCCGCCAGGGTTTTGCCGTGCAACCCAGCCAGCACGCTGGCGGTATGCACCGTAAAGCCTGGCTCGTTGCGTTGCCCGCGATGCGGGATAGGCGCCAGATACGGCGCATCGGTTTCCACCAGAACCTTGTCAATCGGCGCCGCTTTGGCAATCTCGCGAATCGCCTCGGAGGCTTTGAAGGTCAGAATGCCTGAAAAAGACAGATACATGCCCATCGCGAGCGCGCGGCGGGCAAGTTCCGGCCCGGAAGAAAAACAATGCAGCACCGCGCCAAACGGCCCGGCAGCGTATTCGCGTTCCAGAGTTGCGATCATATCGTCATCGGCCGCACGGGCGTGGATGATCAACGGCAAGCCGCTAAGGCGGGCAGCGGCGATCTGGACGGCAAAGGATTGCGCCTGTGCTTCGCGCGGCGAGCGTTCATAAAAATAATCAAGCCCGCCCTCGCCAATGGCCACACAGCGCGGGTGGCGCGCAAGGCTGAGCAGATCTTCCACCGTTACATCCCGTTCGTCGGCCGCATTATGCGGATGCGTGCCGATGGTAAACCACACGCCATCATGGCTTTCGGCCAAGGCCTGGTAGCGTTCCGCGCGCGCAACATGCGTGGCAATGGTGACCATGCGCTGCACCCCCGCCGCCTTGGCGCGCGCGACAACGCCGGCAACATCCTCCACAAAATCCGGAAAATCCAGGTGGCAATGGGTATCGGTGAGGCGCAGCCCGCTGGGGCTAGCAAGGTCCTTATCGTCCGTTATGGGCTGCGCAGAGGGGCTCATGATGGAGGCGTTCATGTTGGAGAGGTTCATGATAGAAGGATTCATGGCGTCCCCTCCCCGGTTGTTTCCGGCTCGATATAGCGCGGGAACAGGGCGTTGGGTTCAGGGAGAAGCACGCCGGGCGCCAGCGCATGCTGGGCGATTGCATGCGCAAAATCGCGCGCCTGCGCCGGAACCGCCAACAGATCGAGCAATTTCTCGCCCGCCAGCGGCGTAAATGGCTGGATCATCAGCCCTATGACCCGCAACATTTCGGCCGTGACCCACAGCACCGTTTCCATCCGTTTGGGGTCGGTTTTTTTGAGCGCCCACGGCGCGGCAGCGGCAAAATAGCGGTTGGTGTCGCCCACCACCCGCCAGATCGCATTGAGAATGGTGTGGAGCGCAAAATCGGCCATGGCGGCGCGCGCCTCGGCGGGCAGCGCATAGGCGGCGGCGAGCAAGGTTTGATCTTCCGGTGCCAGCGGCCCCGGTTGCGGCAGCGTGCCTGCGCAATTTTTGGCGATCATGGACAGCGAGCGCTGCGCCAGATTCCCCAGATCATTGGCAAGTTCGGCATTGAGCCGCGTGACAATCGCCTCATGGCTGTAAGAGCCGTCTTGCCCGAAGGGGATTTCGCGCAAGAAGAAATAGCGGAAAGCATCGAGCCCGTATTGTGTGGCCATCGCCACGGGTTCGAGCACATTTCCCAGCGATTTGCTCATTTTTTCGCCGCGATTGTTCAAAAAACCGTGGCAAAAGACTTGCTTTGGCAGCGCAAGCCCTGCAGAGAGCAAAAACGCGGGCCAATACACGGTATGAAACCGCACAATATCCTTGCCGATCAGGTGCAGATCGGCGGGCCAGAATTTGGCGCGCGCGGCCTGCCCCTCTGGCGTAAGCCCGCCCGAAGCATCGCCCGAAGGGTCGAGCAAGCCGGTCGCGGTAACATAATTGGTGAGCGCATCCACCCAGACATACATCACGTGGTCCGCATCCCCCGGCACCGGCACGCCCCAATTGAACGTATTGCGGGAGATGGAGAGGTCTTTGAGCCCGCGTGTTACGAAGCTTACAACCTCGTTGCGCCGCGTCTCGGGGCCGATAAATTCCGGATGCGCCGCGTAATGCGCCAAAAGC
>CAZGKS010000030.1:0-13352 GCA_964526275.1 uncultured Methylobacterium sp.
CCGGGCGGGGCTGGCAGCATCCGCCAGATACCCCCAGATCGGCTTGGAAAATTCACTCTGTTTGCGGGTAAGCGCGACAATGCCTGCATCAGGGGTGAGGCCATCGAGCGCCGCATCGAAGGTTGCACGTGTAACCCCGCGCGCTTTTGCCTGCGGCCATAACCCGGCCAGAAAGGTGGAAAAATCCTCGGCCGCGCGTGCGGAAGATACGCCCAAAACCGCAGCAGACACCCCGAGAATCATCGCAGGCGCCCCAAGCGCCAGCACCACAACCATCATACGGGCCAAAATCCGGATCATGAAGGCTCCTTATTCGCCCATCCTTGTTCGCCTATAAGGTTAAAGCACGGCGGTTCAAGGAGTGTTAAGCTTGCACCGGGCATCAGGGGCGTGGCAGACGCGATTCGGGCGGATTTTCGAGGAAAACTTCGCTCAACCCGCCGACAAGAGCTTGCAGGGGATTTAAAGATGAGCACAAAAATTCGTAAAGCCGTGTTTCCGGTCGCAGGGCTTGGCACAAGGTTTCTGCCCGCCACCAAAGCGGTCCCCAAAGAGATGCTGACCGTTGTGGATCGCCCGGTGATCCAGCATGTGGTGGATGAAGCGCGCGCGGCGGGGATCGAGCATTTCATTTTTGTCACCGGGCGCGGCAAACATATCATTGAAGATCATTTCGACCGCGCTTTTGAGCTGGAAGCTACCTTGCGCGCGCGCGGCAGAACCGCCGAACTGGCACAGCTGGAAGCCGATACCCCCAAAGCCGGGGAGGCAAGCTTCACGCGCCAGCAGGAACCGTTGGGGCTTGGCCACGCGGTATGGTGCGCCCGCGATCTGGTGGGGGATGAACCCTTCGCGCTGCTGCTGCCAGATATGTTGCATTTGGGCGAAAAACCGTTTCTGGCCGAGATGATCGCCGCCTACCAGCCGGGGCAGAACCTCATCGGCACCTATGCGGTCGCGCCGAGCGAGGCGCATCAATATGGTATTGTGGATTTAGATGGGGCCAGCGACAAGGTCGCCGCCATCCGGGCGATGGTGGAAAAGCCCAAACCGGGCACCGCGCCCTCCAACCTGGCGATTTCCGGCCGCTATATCTTGCAGCCAAGCATCTTCAATATTCTCGCCACCCAGCCGCGCGGGGCCGGCAACGAGATCCAGCTGACCGATGCCATGCTCACCCTTTCGCGCGCCGCCCCGTTCGTCTCGGTGCGCTTTGATGGCCAGGTCTATGATACCGGCTCGAAACTGGGCTTTCTGGGCGCCAATATCGCCTATGCCCTGGCCCGGCCCGACATCGCCGCCGATTTCCGCGCGCTGATCGACAAGATGAGCGCGTGAGGGGAGCATAAGGGAGCAGGGAGGGGAGGGGCAAAGCTTGCCGGTATGGGCCAGCCTCCGCCATAAAAGCTCTCCGCACAAAGGCGAACCGTTTCAAATACTGCTTGCCAAAATTTCGCACCTCGGGAACATACACCCAGCAGATCAGGCGGGAGATGCCGATGGGGGATTTTTTGGATACAGCCGAAACGCGCTCGCCTGAAACGCGGGCGGTGGAAGATTTTGCCAGCTTGCGCGCGCAATTGGCGCAAGCCCTGCCGCAGGCGCCCGCTCTGGCGCGCCAGCTGGGTGCGATTGATATCCGCAGCTTGGTGGACCAGGCCTCTCTGGCGCGCATCCCGGTGTTGCGCAAGGGCGATCTTGCCGCTTTGCAGGCGCAGGCGCCGCCCTTTGCCGGGCTGGTGCCGCGCAAAGCAGGCGCGCTCAAACGGCTTTTGATGTCGCCGGGCCCGGTATTCGAGCCCGAAGGCTATGAAAAGAGCGGCGTCGCCGATTATTGGGGCGCAGCGCGCGCGCTGCACGCGGCGGGCTTGCGCGCAGGCGATGTGGTGCTCAACACCTTCAGCTATCATTTTACGCCGGGCGCTTTTATCATGGAGGCGGGGGCGCAGGCATTGGGCTGCGCGGTCATTCCCGCCGGGCCCGGCCAAACCGAGATGCAACTGACCGCGATGCAAGCTTTTGCGCCCAATGCCTATTGCGGCACGCCGGATTTTTTGCTGATCCTGCTCGATAAAGCGCAAGAAGCCGGGCTTGCCCCCACGCTTGCGCGCGCGCTGGTCTCCGGGGCGGCCTTTCCGCCTAGTTTGCAAGCGGCCGTGGCAGCGCGGGGCGTGCAGGCGTTTCAGGCCTATGCAACCGCCGATCTGGGGGTGATTGCCTATGAAACCCCGGCGCGCGAAGGGCTGGTGGTCAATGAAGGGCTGCTGGTGGAGATCGTCCGCCCCGGCACGGATGAGCCCGTACCGCACGGGGAAATCGGTGAGGTGGTGGTAACACGCCTTGCGCCGGAATATCCGCTGCTGCGCTTTGGCACGGGGGATTTATCGCGCTTTCTGGCAGGGCCTTCACCGTGCGGGCGCACGAACCGGCGCCTTGCGGGCTGGCTTGGACGCGCCGATCAACGGACCAAGGTGAAGGGCATGTTTGTCGATCCCGCGCAAATTGACCGCATCGCCAAGGCGCATCCGGGTTTGGGGCGGCTGCGGCTGGTGGTTTCGCGCGCCGGGCAGAGCGATGCCATGGTGCTGCGCGCCGAAAGCACCGCCACGGGCGCGGCGGCGGCCAGCCTGTCGGCCAAACTGGCAGCGGCGTTGAGCGAACACACCAACCTCAAGGGCAGTGTGGAGATTGTCCCGCCCGGCAGCTTGCCTGCCGATGGCAAGGTCATCGCCGACGAGCGCCCGGTGTGAGGGCGCGCCCGGTTTGATCCGCCTCGGCTTATGCGCTAATACCGTGGCAAAAGCCACGCCTTGAAGGCCCGGAGAACCGCATGAACCGCTTCAACCCCGCCGATCTCCCCGCAGGTCACCCGCCGGTCAGCAAGGGCAAGATCGGCGTGTTATTGCTCAACCTTGGCACGCCCGATGCGACCGATTACTGGTCGATGCGGCGGTATCTGAAGCAGTTTCTGTCTGATCGCCGGGTGATCGAGGTCAACCGGCTCTTGTGGTGGCCCTTGCTCAACGGCATCATTTTGACCACGCGGCCGGGCAAAAAGGGCAAGGATTACGCCTCTATCTGGAATAACGAGCGCAACGAAGGGCCGCTCAAAACCATCACCCGCGATCAGGCGGAAGGGCTGGCCGCGCGCTTGGCCACTCACCCCGATGTGATCGTCGATTGGGCAATGCGCTACCAGAACCCCAGCACGCAAAGCCGCATTGAAGCGCTCAAAGCGCAAGGCTGCGACCGCATTTTGCTCGTGCCGCTCTATCCGCATTACGCGGCGGCCACCACCGCAACCGCGTGCGATGAGGCCTTCCGTGCGCTGATGCAGATGCGCTGGCAGCCTTATGTGCGCACCTGTCCCGCTTATGCCGATGAGCCCGCCTATATCGAAGCGCTCGCCCGGTCGGTGCGCACGCATCTGGCAACGCTGGACTGGCAACCGGATATGCTGATCGCCACGTTCCACGGCATGCCGCAAAAATATCTGGAGGCGGGCGACCCCTACCATTGCGAATGCGTCAAAACCGGGCGCCTGTTGCGGCAGGCTTTGGGCTGGCCCGCTGAAAAATACCGCGTCACGTTTCAATCGCGCTTTGGCACGGATGAATGGCTACAACCTTATACCGATAAAACCGTGGAAGCCCTCGCCAAGGCGGGCACGCGCAAACTGGCGATGATCGCGCCGGGTTTTTCGGCCGATTGCCTCGAAACGCTCGAAGAGCTGGATGTCGAGAACCGCGAGATCTTTGAGCATCATGGCGGGGAGAACTTCACCTATATTCCCGCGCTCAACGCCTCCAGCGGCGGGATCGACGTGATCGAAACCTTGGTGCGGCGGGAATTGGCAGGCTGGCTATGAGCGCGCCGCACCCCCCCCTTGCCCCTATTGCTCCCCTTGCAGGCCCCGCCCCGGCAGATCTGGCAACGTGGCAGCCGCGCCCGCGCCCGCAGCGAATCGCGCTGGCGGGGCTCTATACGCGCCTCGAACCGCTCGATCCCGCTTTGCACGGGGAGAGCCTGTTCGCGCAATCCATGGCGGAGGGGGCGCAGGCGCGCCACGCGTATTTGTTTGAAAGCCCGATGGCCCGCGCGCCGTTTGAAGAGTGGTTGCAAAGCCGGGCTTTGAGCGAGGATCCGCTGTTTTATGCGGTGGTGGACGCCAAAACCGGTCACGCGCTGGGCCGACAAGCGCTTATGCGCATGGAGCCCAACCACGGCGGGATCGAGCTTGGCAATATTTTGTGGGGGCCAGGCATGGCGCGCACCCGCCTTGCCACCGAAGCGTTTTTTCTCCATGCCTGCTATGTGTTTGAAACGCTGGGCTATCGCCGCTTTGAATGGAAGTGCAACGCCCTCAACGCCCCCTCCATTCGGGCGGCCAAACGCTTCGGCTTTCGCTATGAGGGCACCTTCCGCCAGCATATGGTGGTGAAGGGTCAAAACCGCGATACCGCCTGGTTTTCCCTGCTCGATTCCGAATGGCCCGCCTTGCGCGCGCGCTTTGCGGCATGGCTTTCGCCCGATAATTTTGAGGAATCCGGGCAGGAAAAGCGCAAATTGCAGGCAATCGGATAAGCGGGGAGGGGCTCCCCCCCGCTTACGCCACAGCCTCGCGCACGAAAATCCGCAAGGAGCGATCAATCGCCTTGGCGTCTTCGGCCATGCGGTGGGTGGTGTTGAAGAATTCGGTAGAAGCCCCATGCGCTTCACTCATGTTTTCACGCAAGGAATCAACCGCTTCGGCAAGGGCGCTTAGCGCCATGGAGGCATTGGCGAGCCCCTCGAAAATCTCGCGCGCGGTAGCATTTTGCTCTTCGACGGCCACCGAAATGGCCGATACTTCCCGATACGCGCGCCCAAGCACGCCCTTGACCCCGCCCATCGCCAGGTTGGCTTCTTCGGCTTTTTGGACCAGCAACGCCATATGCTGCAAAATGGAATTGGCCGCCTGCCCGGCATTTTGCGCCAAACCACTGATCGAGATCGCCAGCGGCGCTACTCTGCCCGGATGCGCGCTTTGCGCCGCTTCGAGCGATGTCCCCAGCCCAATTTTGCCAATATCGGCAATGGCGTCCTGCATCAGCGACAAGCCCGCCTCCACCTCGCCCGCCGCGGCCGTGATCTCGGAGAGTTTGGCCTCCACGCCCTGGGTTTGCGCCTCGGTTTCACTGAACGCCCCGCTGGTCGCCTTGACCCGGCGCCCGACATCGCGAATAGCGTTGGAGAGTTCGAGCGTTGCCCGCCCGACCAGCGAGGTGTTGGAGGCGGTGGCAAGGGAGGTCGAGCGGATTTGCTCGGCATAGGATTCCGCTTGCCGCGCGGCGCGCTCCATCATTTGGTTGGAGCGGGCCAGCACGCCCACGGTCTCGCCCATATCCCGCATGACATTGCTAAGCCCGCTTTCGAATTTCGTGACCACACCATCCAGATGCAGGCGGCGCTGGTTGATCACATCGATCCGGATCATTTCCTGCTTCATGCGTTCGCGCTCTGCCAAGGCGGATTGCATGGAAGAAACGGAGCGTGCGATCCGCCCGATTTCATCAAGGCGGCGCACATGCGGTACGACAACCTGCCATTCCCCGCGCGCCACTTCCGTGACCGCCTTGCTAAGCTGCATCAGCGGCCGTGTCATCCGCCGCGAGAGCCAGAAGGCAGCGCCAGAAACCAGCAGCAGGGTCGCCAACCCCGCAAGAGCCATGGTTCGGTTCATGCCAGCCGCGTATTCATCACCGATTTGGGTGATTTCATCGCGAAAACGGGTGACTTCCACGGTTGGATAGACCACGCAAATCGACAGATCCGAATAGGAGGCCCCGCAGCGTGCGAGCAGCGGTTCCCGCGTAAACTCGATCAGGCCTGCTTGGGTCGCAGGCAGGGTATCCACATCCGGCGTGAGGCCTTCAAGCCTGGCGGGCGCGATCCCGGCGGTGGAAATGACCTGGTCGCGGTGCATCAAGGCGACAGAAGATTTGGTGATCGCGGCGAAATCCTCGAAAATTTGTTCCTGCGGTTTCAGGACTCGATGAGCGAGAATAACGCCGATAGGATCGCTGAATTCATCCAGCACGGCCATGGCCAGCACGAAGGCATATTTGCCTTCAAGCGGGGCAAGGAACATCTGGGAAATGCCTTTATCGATCGCGCCGATTTGCCGCAGCAAGGTAGGCTTGTTGAGTTCCAGGCGCTTGAGCGCGCCTTCGATCTGTTGCCGGATGGGGTGCGTCGCATAAGCCCGGCTTGCGCTGACCAGCTCCACGCCCGTGCGGTCGGAGCCAATGACATTGCCCTTGCGATCCAGGATCATCACGCCAGAAAACCCTGCCCGCAAGACGCGCGCGCCAATATCTTCGGCAATAATCACATCATTGCGGGAGGTGAGCGCGTTGCGTACGGAGCGTTGGGAGACCACCGCCTCCAGCGAGAGTTCCACGCTCTCGAACATCTTGGCAAGGCGATGATGCACCAGCGCGATTTCCGAATCCATCCGTTGGGATATTTTTTGGCGCGCCAATTGGGTGATATAAACCCGCTCTTCCTGCATTTGCTGCTGTATACCGTTGTAAATAAAGGCAATAAGAAGCGTAAGCGCGAGCGTGATAATCCCGGCAATAGCCAAAGACCAACGCAAGGACAACGAAGAGAGCAAAGAACGCCAGATAAATCGAGTGGACATCATTCTCACCTGCTGGAAAGGGCACCGAAATCACGCAAGACCACAGAAGCTTCTGCACTTTTGAGATATTCCACCACCCGCATAGCGGCCCCGTCAAGGGGTGCAGATTTATGGATGATCGCCAAAGTTACAAACGCCGGATAAGCGGGGTTTGAGGGGGGAACACCGTTAATCGCCAAGACCCGCGTTTTCTCGGCTTGCGCGCGGGAGAACGGGCCAAACCCGATCGCCCCCGGATTATCGACCACTGCCTCGAAGGCCTCTTGGGTTGTGCGCGCCAATTTGGCATAGGGGGAGAATTTGAGCTGGGTGAATTCCGGAAAAGCGGTCCGCAGAACCGCAACACTGGAATCGGCATCCTCGCGCCGCACCACCCTTATGCGTAAATCGGGTCCCCCGACTTGGCTCCAGTTCGTCACCGAGCCATCAAAAATCGCGGCCAGATGTTGCACGGAAAGCGAGCGGACGTTCAAAGCGGGGTGGACATAAAACACGGTCGGCAGGCGAAAGATCGGCGTATACACCATCCCCGCCGCTTGTTCGTTGGCGCTCAGCGGACGGGCCACGCGCCCCAATTCGTTCTGGCCGCTCGCCACCCCGGCAATCGCACCGCCTGAGCCGATGGAGGGGGGCACCACAAGCCGATCCCCCGGGATGCGCCGCTCAAAATCTTTTGCCAGCGCCAGAAAGATTTCAAGGCCATCGCCCGTGCCCACCAGCTCGACATCGCGTGCTTGCGCCGGCATCACGGACATCGCAACACAAGACATCCCCACATACAAGCCCAGCAACAGCCCCAAGCGGGCGAGCGCCATTGTGGGCAACCCCAGCGACACGCGCTGTATCTGCCCGAGCCAGCCATAAAGGGGCCGCGCAGCATGGGCCACCTGTCCGCTTTGGGGATAGGTATCGGGTGTTTTTGCAACCAAGGGTACCATATCCGCAAAGCCATTGGCCAGCGCGCTCAAAAAGCTTGCCCTGCCCGCAGGGATCTTGCTTGAACCGCTGGGCGAGTTTGTATGGTCAGAGGGCAACAAAACTGTGAGCATGGTTCACTCTCGGTGTGAAGATTAGCTCATATGTAAAGCATTTGTCGTTAACGACCTTTTGTGCATAAAATGCAAAAAACACTTATTTTTGCATTTTATGCTGTCTTTCATGCAAATAATAACCGCTTACGAGGCTTTTCCGTGCTTAAGGATAAGCGCATCGAGTTTTTCTGCAAGGGCAGAGCGTGGATTTGTAAACCGCCCGACCAGTAAAAACAGCGCCGGAATAAGAAACAGCGTGAGAAAAGTAGACAGGCTAACCCCGCCGATAATCACCCAGCCAATCGCTTGCCGCGCCTCTGCCCCCGCTCCGTTGGAGAGCGCCAGCGGTATGGCCCCGCACACGGTTGCGATCGAGGTCATTAAAATGGGCCGCAACCGCATCTCGGAGGCTTCCAGCACCGCTTCGCGCAAGCCTGCCCCGCGCTCGCGCAATTGATTGGTGAACTCGACGATCAGAATACCGTTTTTGGTCATGATCCCGATAAGCAAGATCATGCCGATCTGGCTGTAAATATTGAGGCTTTGCCCGGTGAGCAGCAAGATGCCCAACCCCCCGGTGAGCGCCAAAGGCACGGTTGCCATAATGACAGCCGGGGCCAGCCAGCTTTCAAATTGCGCCGCCAGCACCAGAAAGACCACCAACAACGCGAAGGCGAAGGTGGACATCAAGGAAGAGGAAGACCGCTTGAATTCGCGCGTCTGCCCAGCATAGCCGATCCGCGCCTCGGCTGGCAACGCTTCAGCGGCGATTTTGTCAAGCCGATCCACCGCCTGCGCCAGCGTAACGCCGGGGGCAGGGGAGCCCTGGATGGTGATGGCGCGCAACCGGTCAAACCGGTTGAGCCGTTGCGGCCCGGCCACCTCGCTCAGGGTCACAAAATTGGCGAGCGGCACAAGTTCGCCATTCCCCGCCCGCACAAAGACATTGTTGAGGTCTTCCGGGCGCATCCGATCCGCCTCGCGCGCTTGCATAATGGCAATATATTCAACGCCGCGATCGACATAGGTGGTGACCTGCTTTTCACCGAACATCAATTCGAGGGTCTTGCCGATACTTTCAACCGACACCCCCAGATCGCCCGCGCGGGCCCGGTCGATATAAACGCGTAAATCCGGCTGGCGCTCGGTATAATCGCTGTCAAGATTGCGATAAAGCCCGGTGGCTTGCGCCCGCTCCAGCACCACATCGCGCCATAAGGCCAGCGTTTGGAAATCCGGCCCGCCGATCACAAATTGCACCGGCTGCGAAAACCCACGTTGCCCAAGCCCGCCCGGCGCGATGGGGAATACCCGCGCGCCAGGGACGCTTTGGGTTTTGGCGATCAATTGCTGGAGCAGATCTTGCTGGCTCATTTTCCGGTTTTCAGAATCGGCCAATCGCAGGATCAGGAAAGCCGAATTGACCGGCGCCGGCCGTTGCAGACCGGGCGCGACAATGGCCAAAGTGGAGCTGACAATTTTCTGGTCGATATAGGGTTGGGCAATTTTTTCGACCTCCCGCAGGCGCTCGCGCGTATAGGTCAAGGAGGCCGCTTCCGGTGCGGTCAGGGTGACAATGATGGTGCCTCGGTCTTCACTGGGCACGAATTCTTTGGGTACAGCGGCAAAGAGCCACACGACCGCCCCCGAAACCAGCGCCCCGAGCGCAATCACCAGCCACGGCATGGCCAGGGCGCGTGAGAGGATACGCTTGTAAAAGGCATTCATGGCCAGAAAATACGCTTCGGTTTTCTCATAAACCCAGCCGTGATGCGCGCTGAGCAATTGCGAGCACATCATGGGGGTGAGGGTACGCGCCACCACGCCGGAAAAGAAGATTGCGGTTGCCAGCGTAACCCCGAATTCACGGAACAACCGCCCGACCTGGCCGGACATGAAGGCAATGGGCACAAACACCGACATCAAGGTGAGGGTGGTGGCAATGACCGCAAAGCCGATCTCGCGCGCGCCAAAAAACGAGGCGTAAAGCGGTTCCTCGCCATCCTCGATCCGGCGATGCACGTTTTCCACCTCGACAATCGCATCATCGACAACAATGCCGATCGCCAGCACAATCGCCAGCAAGCTGAGCACATTGATCGAAAACCCGAACATCCACAAAACGCCAAAAGTGGGGATGATCGAAACCGGAATGGCAATGGCCGCAACCAGCGTAGAGCGCCAGGAGCGCAAAAACACCAAAATAACCAGAATGACCAATAACATCCCCTCGGTCAGGGTCTGGATCACGCCATTGATGGACGCGCGGATGAAATTAGCCTCATTATACAGGATTTCAGCCTTCATACCGGCCGGAAAGCTGGGGCGGATAGCGGCAAGTTCAGCTGCAACCCCTTCGGCGACGGCGAGCGTATTGGCGGTCGATTGGCGGATAATCCCCAACCCGATCGCGTTTTCGCCCATCGCATAAAATTCGAAGCGCTCATCTTCTGCGCCAACCGTAACCGTTGCGACATCGGAAAGCTTGACCGGATAACCGTTGCGCACCGCCAGCACCAGATTGGCAAAGCCCTCGCGCGTGCTCACGCGGGTATCGGTTTTGATGGTGATCTCGCGTTGGGAGGAGGTAAGCCGCCCGCCGGGCAGATCAACATTTTGCCGCTTGATCGCCGCTTCGACCTCTTGCACCGTAAGGTTACGCGCGGCCAGCGCCGCCCGGTTGATGGCGATGCGCATGGCATAGCGCCGCTCCCCGCCGACATTGACACTGGCCACACCGGGCACGGTTGCCAGCCGGTCCACGACATTGCGGCGCAGAAAATCGGTTATTTCCCGGGCATCAAGGTTGGCGGAGGTTACCCCAATCCATAGCACAGCCTGCGCATTGGCATCGATCCGCTGAACAATCGGCGTGCTCACGCCCTCCGGCAGGGCGCCCAGGACGCGGCCCACGCGGTCGCGCACATCGGCCGCAGCGGCATCTGGATCGCGCGTGATATTGAACTCGATGGAAATGGAGGAGCGTTCATTTTGGCTGAACGAGGTAATATTGACAATCCCCTCGATTCCTGCGACCGCGCGCTCGATAATTTCGGTGATCCGGTTCTCGATCACCTCGTTGGAGGCGCCTTTATAGGCGGTGGAAATCGAGACGATAGGCGGGTCAACCTGCGGAAATTCGCGCACGGGCAAGGTGCGCAACGCCGCAAGCCCGGCCACGCAGAGCAGTAGGCTGATCACACAGGCAAAAACCGGGCGCTGGATCGAAAGGTCTGAAACCTGCATCGCTTACCCCTTTGTCGGTGTGCCGCCCGCAGGCGCGTTCCCCTTGGGGGGGGCTTCGGGTTTGGTCTCGCCCATCGGCTTGCCGGAAGCCTCGCCCCCCGGTGCTTTGGCTGCGGGCGTTTTCGCCTCCGGCCCGCCCGCGCCATCGAGCGCGCGGGTTTGCACCGGCATGCCCGCCCGCACGCGCTGCACCCCGCGCACAACCAGAATTTCGCCTTCCTTGAGGCCGCTTTTGACCTCGACCTTGCCCGCCTGGCGTTGGCCGATCTCCACCACGCGGCGATCAATTTTGCCGTCCACGACCGTGAAGGCGATCTGCCGCGCCCCTTCGGCCAGCACCGCTTCTTCGGGCACCATCACGGCATCGGGGCGTTCAGCCACGCGAATTTCGACATTCATGAACATGCCCGGCCGCAAGGTTTGGTCGAGGTTGGGGAGCAACGCCGTGGCCTTGGCCGAGCGTGTGCCGGGGTCGATACGGGTATCGAGCACGCTTAAGATACCCTCGAACGCTTTGCCGGGAAAAGCGGCCGCGCGTGCATGGATTTTCGCGCCCGGGACCATGCGAGCGAGCGCGGTTTCGGGCACGGAGAAATCGAGCTTCATCTGGGAAAGGTCATCGAGGGTCGTGATCGCGATTTTGGTATCGACAAACGCGCCTTTGGAAACCAGCCTTAGCCCCACCCGGCCAGAAAACGGTGCCCGGAGGATCAGATCATCGAGCCGCGCGGAGGCGGAGCGTTCCCGCGCTTCGGCACCGGCAATGGCCGTTTCGAGGGTCTTGACCTGTGTGGTCAGGTCATTGACCGTGGCGATACTGATCGCCCCGCTCTCCCGCAAGGTGCGGGCGCGGGCAAGCTTTTGCGCCAATTCGTCGCGCTGCGAGCGCGCGGTGGCGATAGCCAGCCTTGCCGCTTCAAGATCGGCGCGCCGCTCATCGGTATCAAAGCGCAAGAGTTCATCGCCGGCTTTGACATTCGTGCCTTCGGTAAAGGCAATGCTTTCGACAATCCCGGCGATTTTGGGCGAAATCACGACGGATTCATTGGCGCGCAGCGAGCCAACCGCCTCCACGGTTTCTTCCACACGGCCTTTGCCCACACGCGTAACCTCTACCAGAACGGGAGGAACACCGCGCCCGGCGGCAGGGTTTTGTGCCCCGCTACCGTATAGGAACACCCAGTAAAACACCAGTCCACCAGCAAGAATAGCCAGCGCGATCAACGCCCTGCGATCTTTGAGACGCGAGCGGATACGCGATACGCGCGCAAGCAGATTGGGAAAAGAAAGGGAGGGATGATCCATAAAGCCTCGCTATAGAAGGTCTTGCGGTGTCAATTTCAGGCCGTTTTTTCAAGCTGTTTTTATAAGCTGTATATTCACCCAAACACACCACGCTTTGGGACGATGCTCTAATAGGGTATTTTTCAGGAAATAGCACGGCTTATGCCACGCATATCCGAAAAAATCACGTCAGAACCGATCCTTGGCGGCGCGTAGGGCCGCAAAATGCGCACCATCCGTGGCCAGCAAAAACGGATTGTAGCGCGCTTCTTCTTGCAAGACAGGGACCAGATCCGCAATTTCCTGGGGGGAAAGGGCGGCCAAAGCGGCGCATCTTGCGGCTATGGCAGGGTTATCGGGCATGGCGCTTTGGGCAAAGCGCGCATTGGCGAGCGTATAATTATGCCCGCAAAACAGGCGGGTTTGTGGCGGGAGCGCTTTCAAGGTTTGCAGGCTCTCAAAATAGGCTTGCGCGCCTGCACGGCCAAACATCCGCCCGCACCCCATCGAGAACAGGCAATCGCCGACAAAGGCGGCGTTTTCCGCGCCAAAATGATAGCCAATATGCGTATCCATATGGCCGGGCAGGGCGAGAATATCGGCGTTCAAGACGCCGAAGGCCAAGCGCTCCCCCGCTTGCGCATAGCGATGCGCCTGGGGCAGATCGGCCTGGGTTCCCTGCGGCGCGATCACCTTGGCGCCATAGCGCGCCACCAGCGCGTCAACGCCTGCAATATGGTCCGGATGCGGATGGGTGATCAGGATATAATCGAGCGACCAGCCGCGGGCATCCAGCACGGCCTGATGCTGCACAGCCTCCCCGGCATCGATGGCGAGCACGGTTCCGCTGTGCGGATCGCGCAGCAGATAGCCGTAATTATCGGTGCCGAACAGAAAGGTTACGGGATTTAAGGTTACGGGATTCATGGCAGCCTCCGCAGCTATTGCCCGCTTTTATAGGCCATGGGGCACCAATACCCCTTGCGAAAACCGCGCGCGTGCCTGATCTATAGCCTATGCAGCCCGATGTCGTCGATCTTAAATCGTTTTATGCCTCCCGCCTGGGGGCGCAGGTGCAGCGCCTTCTGCTGCGCAAGGTGTTGCCA
>CAZGKS010000031.1:0-13117 GCA_964526275.1 uncultured Methylobacterium sp.
CAATGAAGCAGCCTATCCTCAATTGCGCAAGAAAATTAATGGGTCCTGAGCCTAGCTATGTCAGCCCCCAAAGAAAAATTCGATGGATGCATAGAGCTGTCTTGATGCTTGTTTCGCAGGTTTCGGGGTTTTTTCTCTCAAACCAAAGATCTTTATGAGGCGGGGCAAGGTTACCCGGCTTCCATCAATTTGATCGCCACATCGCGCTCGAACAGATAGAGCAACATCCGCAGGGTGCGCCCGCGTTCGCTGGTCAAGGCGGCATCGCGCGCAAGAATGAGATCCGCCTCCTGCCGTGCCATGAACAACAGATCCATGTGCTTTTCGAGATTGGCCACGCGAAAACCCGGCATGCCCGATTGCCGCGTGCCCAGCACGTCGCCCTCACCGCGCAGGCGCAGATCTTCTTCGGCGATACGGAAGCCATCTTCGGTCTGGCGCAAAATTTCAAGCCGGGCGCGCGAATTTTGCCCAAGCGGGCCGCGATAAACCAGCAGGGCGCTGGCTTTGGCCTGCCCGCGCCCCACGCGCCCGCGCAGTTGGTGCAATTGGGCAAGGCCGAAGCGCTGCGCTTCCTCGATCACCATCACCGAGGCCTGCGGCACATCCATCCCCACTTCGATCACGGTGGTGGCAACCAGAATATCGCACGCGCCGCTGGCAAAATCGGCGATTATCCGGTCTTTTTCAGCCCCAGGCATCTTACCATGCACCAGCCCGACGCGGCCCGGATAAAGCGCTTCGAGCCGTTTGAAGCGCTCTTCTGCGGCCACCAGATCGAGCATTTCGCTCTCTGAAACCAGCGGGCAGACCCAATAAACCTGCGCCCCTTGACCGATTGCCCGCCCAAGCCCGGCCATCACGTCTTCAAGCCGATCATGGCTGATCAGGCGGGTATCGACGGGCAAGCGACCGGGAGGTTTTTCATCGAGCTGGCTGACATCGAGATCGCCGAACGCGGTCAGGAGCAGCGTGCGCGGAATGGGCGTGGCGCTCATCACCAGCAGATCGACCGCCTCGCCCTTTTGCGCCAGCGCAAGGCGCTGGGCCACACCAAAGCGGTGTTGCTCATCCACCACAGCCAGCCCCAACGCCTTGAAGACCACTTCCTCCTGAAACAGGGCATGGGTGCCCAGCAACAGGTCGATTTCGCCCGCAGCGAGCTTGCCAAGCACGGCTCTGCGCTCTGCCGCGCCAGCCCGGCCGGTGAGCAAGGCGGTCCGCACGCCCAAGGGCGCGCATAACGGCGCGATGCGCTCATAATGCTGGCGGGCGAGAATTTCGGTCGGCGCCATCATGGCAGCCTGCTCGCCTGCTTCCACCACCTGCAGCATGGCGGCCAACGCGACCAGGGTTTTGCCCGCCCCGACATCGCCCTGCACCAGCCGCACCATGCGCTCAGGCGAGGCAAGATCGGCTTTGATCTCGTCGATCACGCGGTTTTGTGCGTGGGTGAGGCGGAAGGGCAGGGCGCCGCGCAAGGTTTGCTCCAGCGTGCCCGCGCTGCGGCGGATCTTGCCACGCGGGATGCGTTCGGCGGCGCGCACAAGGCGCAGCGCCAGTTGCCCGGCCAGCAATTCGTCATAGGCCAGCCGTCGCTCCGCCGGGCGCGGGGTGCGCGTATTGGGGTTGTGGAGGCTGGCCAACGCGGCGGTGAAGCTCGGCCAGGCCTCCCGCGCGATCAAGGCGGCATCGCCCCATTCCGGCAGATCGGGCAGGCGGGCGAGCAGGGTTTCGACCGCTTTGGCGATGCGGCGATGGCTCAAGCCTTCGGTCAAGGCATAAACCGCCTCGGCGGCGTTCTCGGGGTCGTATTGCTCCAGGAGGAGGATGCGTTCAGGGTGCACCATCTGGCGCAGGCCATCAAACAGCTCCACGCGGCCGGAGATGATTTTCGTGGCCCCCACCGGCAGCATGGTTTCGAGTTGGGCGCGCGGCATTTTGAAGAAAACAAGCGTCATATCGCCGCTATCATCGCCCACCAGCACGCGGTGCGGTGCTTTGGCTCGGCCGGGCGGGGGCGGGCGATGCGCCTCAACCGTGACCTGAACGGTGATCAAGCCCTCGACAGGCGCTTGCGCCAGCGAGGGGGAGAGCACCCGGTTGAGACGATCAACGGGAAGATGCAGCAGCAGATCAAGCGCTCTTGCGCCCCCATCCTCGCGTTTGAGCAGGCGGTCATAAAGCGGTGCAAGCTTTGGCCCAAGGCCGGGCAGCTTGGCAAGGGGCGCAAAGAAGGGATCTAGCTCGCTTGGGCGCATGGGTTACACAACCAAGGTCAGCGCCTTGGCAGCGCGCGTAATGCCGGTATAGAGCCAGCGCGCGCGGTGCTCGCGGAAGGCGAAGCTTTCATCGAACAGCACAATTTTATCCCATTGCGAGCCTTGCGCCTTGTGCACGGTGAGCGCGTAGCCATAATCGAATTCATCGACATGGCGACGGATCTCCCACGGGATTTCCTCGCCAACGCCCTCAAAAAAACCGCGCGGCACGACAACCTTGACACTGGGGCCGACGCCTTCATCGGGCGCAACGCGCAGATGCACGAAGTCCGCCTTGCGCTCGCCGACCAGTTTAACGGTCCAGGTGGAGCCATTGAGCAGGCCCTTCTGGCGATTGTTGCGCAGGCAGACGAGTTTTTCCTCTTTAGAGGGCAGCGCATCTTTATGCCCCAACAATTCGCGGATGCGGGCATTATATTTGCGCCGGGTTTCGTTGCGTCCTACCAGCACTTGGTCTGCGCCCAGAATGGTGGGGGCATCGATCTGGTTGCGCCCGATCACCCGCGTTGCGCCAAAGTCCCCCGGCGGGATTGGCGCGCCTTCGCGCGCCAGCATGGAAAGGCGGATGATCGGGTCATTCTCGGCCTGCCGATGCACTTCGGTCAGCATGATTTCGGGCGTTACTTCGGTAAAAAAGCCGCCGCCCTTGACCGGCGGCAATTGCGCCGGGTCGCCCAGAACCAGCACCGGAATGCCAAAGGAGAGCAGATCGCGCCCCAATTCGGCATCGACCATCGAACATTCATCGACAATCACCAGCTCGGCCTTCTTCACATCCGACTGGCGGTTGAGCACAAAACTGGGCTCTTCGGTTTCTGAATTGCGCGACCGGTAAATGAGCGAATGCAGGGTTTGCGCATTCTCGCAGCCGCGATCGCGCATCACATGCGCCGCCTTGCCAGTAAAGGCCGTGAACAGCACCTCGCCGTCAATGCCTTCCGCGATATGGCGTGCAAGCGTGGTCTTGCCCGTGCCGGCATAACCGAACAGGTGAAAGACCGGCTCACCGCGCTTTTTGCGTGCGGCGCGGTGCCATTCGGCGATGGCGGTAAGCGCCTGATCTTGTTGCGGAGAAAACTGCATGCCTTCTTGTTAGCCGTTTGCGTGCCGATCGCCAAGGGGGGGCACCAAAGGGGACGCCAGGGGCAGGGGGGCTTGCTGCCGTTTTGTGGCTTGGCGAGGGTTCGCCATAAAAAAACCGCCGGTTGCCCGGCGGTTTATAGTGCTTTTGCTTCTTATGGAAGCATCAAGAGCAAAAGACGCGTTCTTCTATAATGAGATAAGAGCAAGATGTGATTCTATCAAAACACATCTTGTTTTAAGTGTGCGCCCCGCATCTTGCTGCGAAGCGATTGGCGATAACGCCAGGTTTATTTGGTCTTTTTGAGTGCTGCGCCCAAAATATCGCCCAAGGTTGCGCCCGAATCGGCTGAGCCGAATTGCGCCATGGCTTCCTTTTCTTCGGCGACTTCCAGTGCCTTGACCGACACTTGCACCTTGCGGGCTTTTTTGTCGAACAAGGTGACGCGGGCATCGAACTTATCCCCTACCGCGAAGCGGTCCGGGCGTTGGTCCTGCCGGTCACGGGCAAGCTCTGCACGCTTGACAAAGGTGGAGAGATCCGAGCCCACAATCTTGACATCGACCCCGCCTTCCTTGACCTCGCTGACTTCGCAGGTGACAATAGCGCCCTTGCGGACCGCTTCCCCGGCATCGGCGAAGGGGTCGGAGCCAACCTGTTTGATGCCCAGCGAAATGCGCTCTTTTTCGACATCGACATCGAGCACGACCGCGCGGACCACATCGCCCTTTTTGTAATCGTCGATGACCTGTTCGCCCGGGCGGTTCCAATCGAGATCCGACAAATGGACCATGCCATCGACATCGCCTTCAAGACCAATGAACAGGCCGAATTCGGTCTTGTTCTTGACCTCGCCCTCGACGAGCGAGCCCACCGGGTGGTTCTCGACAAAGCTTTCCCACGGATTGGCAAGGGTCTGCTTGAGGCCCAGCGAAATGCGGCGCTTGATCTGATCAACTTCGAGCACCTGAACCTCGACCTCCTGAGAGGTGGAGAGGATCTTGCCCGGATGCACGTTTTTCTTGGTCCAGCTCATTTCAGAGACGTGGATCAACCCTTCGATCCCCGGTTCCAGCTCCACAAAGGCACCGTAATCGGTGATATTGGTCACGCGGCCAGAGAATTTGCCGTGAATGGGGTATTTCGCTTCGATCCCCTCCCACGGGTTGCCCTGCAACTGCTTCATGCCGAGGCTGATGCGGTGGGTATCCTGGTTGATCTTGATGATCTTGACCTTGACGCTCTGACCGACGGTCAACACCTCGCTGGGGTGGTTGACACGGCGCCAGGCAACATCGGTCACGTGCAACAGACCATCAATGCCGCCCAGATCGACGAAGGCCCCGTAATCGGTGATGTTTTTCACCACGCCGTCGATGATCTGGCCTTCTTCAAGGTTGGAGACCAGTTCCTGACGCTGACCCGCGCGGGTTTCTTCCAGCACCGTGCGGCGCGACACCACGATATTGCCGCGGCGGCGATCCATTTTCAGGATTTCAAACGGTTGTGGAATGCCGATCAGGGGGCCAATGTCGCGGATGGGGCGGATATCGACCTGGCTACGCGGCAAGAAGGCCTGCGCGCCGTCGAGATCGACGGTATAACCGCCCTTGACCTGCGCGACGATGGTGCCGGTCACGCGCTCCTTGGCTTCGAAAGCCTTTTCGATCTTGACCCAGCTTTCCTCGCGCCGGGCCTTGTCGCGGCTGATCACCGCTTCGCCCATCGCGTTCTCAACGCGCTCCAGATAAACTTCAACTTCATCGCCGACATTGAGGCCATGCTGACCACCGGGCGGGGTAAATTCTTTGAGCGAAATACGACCTTCGGTTTTAAGGCCGACATCGATCACCGCCATATCTTTTTCAATGGCGACGACCTTGCCTTTGATCACCGAACCTTCGGCGGTATCGACTTTGAGGAACGATTGTTCGAGAAGCGCTGCGAAATCCTCGCGGCTGGGGTTGAATTGCGACATGAAAACTCCAAAGCGCCAAAGCGCGACACCGGCCTCTATGAAAAAGATCGCCTCCACCAGCCAGCACGGAGGCTGACCCTGTTTGGCTTGCACAAGAAAGCGCAAACCGCCTAAGACCGGTGGGGTAAACCAGCGGAACGATCCGGTTTCTTTGGAAAAGGGATAACGCCACGCATAGACGGAAAATCCGTCGCCTGCGTTTTGTTTACCCACCTTCCGAATTGCCAACGCCGCTAGCACAAACCTTTGCAATTGACAATGCAGGCGCCCAAAAAAGCGCCTCCCAACCACCGCGAAATATCGCTTGGGCAGAAAATCTCCCCGGTTGCCACTCTTCCCCGCAAGGCGGCGCGCTAAACCTGAATTCAAAACGGGCAGGTTCTCAAAAAACGGGCAGGTTCTCAAAACAAATTCTAAAAACGGGCGGGATACCGGCGCCAAAACGCCGCGAGCACATTTTCGATTTTGATCGTATCAAAATCTTGCTCTATTTCTTTGTGCAAGAACGTGTTTTTTGTTTTCGATGGTTCCATCAAAAATAAAAACGCCGCTGGTTATTCCAGATCGGTTTCGAGGATGGCCATTTCAAAGAAATACGAGGTTTCGCCGTCTTCCTTGTCTTCGGAAATGACGCCAATAAATTCGTCCCCGATATAAACTTCCGCCGAGTCTTTTTTCTTGGTCCGCGCCATCAGCCGGATAGCGCTGTTGGTGAACGTTTTGCGCAGATGCGCTTCGAGCTTGAGAAGATCGGGCTTTTCCATAATGGGTATCCTTGTGGCTTTTTCCTGCCTTGCCATTCCCTGCCTTGCCATGCCGCGCGCGGGCAAACAAGCCCCTGCGGCCATGAAATCGATGCGTCTATAATACCAATGGCCTTGGATTCGGACGCATAAGGCCATTGAAATAAACGAAAATATCTTATTTTTATCAAGGGATAAGATATTTTCGTGACGAATACCAAAGAACCATTTTCAATGACCTTTGGTATAAAATATGCGGCCAAAAACGTGGGTTAAAAATTTTCGTTCACCCCCGGCGCTTTTTGTTCTACCAACCGCACCATGCTTATCTTGAATGCCCTCACTTATCGCCTTGGCCCCCGCTTGTTGCTGGAGGAAGCCACCCTTACCTTGCCAGATGGCGCCCGCGCCGGGTTGATCGGTCGCAATGGCTGCGGCAAATCGACCCTGTTCCGGCTGTTGCTGGGGGAGATTGCCGCCGAATCAGGCAGCTTTGGCTTGCCGCGCGGGGCAAGAATCGGCCATGTCGCGCAAGAAGCGCCGGGGGGAGCGAGCACTTTGCTCGATTATGTGCTGGCCGCCGATACCGAGCGCGCGGGGTTGCTTGAGGAAGCGGAAACCGCCCGCGATCCGGCGCGGATTGCCGAAATCCAGATGCGGCTGGTGGATATCGGCGCGCATGCGGCACCGGCAAAGGCGGCTGAAATTCTCTCGGGGCTGGGGTTCTCGCATCAGGATCAGGGGCGTGCCTGCGCGGATTTTTCCGGCGGCTGGCGCATGCGCGTGGCTCTGGCCGCGATGCTGTTTCTGGAGCCAGACCTGCTATTGCTGGATGAGCCGACCAATTATCTTGATCTTGAAGGCGCGATCTGGCTCAAAAGCCATTTGAAACG
The DNA here is from genome assembly GCA_964526275.1 of uncultured Methylobacterium sp. Taxonomy (GTDB): domain Bacteria; phylum Pseudomonadota; class Alphaproteobacteria; order Rhizobiales; family Beijerinckiaceae; genus Rhabdaerophilum. The sequence goes on from CAZGKS010000031.1 coordinate 6,978, forward strand.
CTACCCGCATACGCTGCTGATAATTTCGCATGACAAGGAATTTCTGGATTTCGTGTGCGATCATATTGTCCATCTCGATCGCGGCAAGGTGACACTTTATCGCGGCAATTACAGCCTTTTTGCGCGCCAACGCGCTGAAAAGCTGCAATTGGCGGAAAAAGAATCGGTAAAAGTCGCCGCGCGCCGGGCGCATCTGCAAGCCTTTATCGATCGCTTCAAGGCCAAGGCCTCCAAGGCCAAACAGGCACAAAGCCGTGTCAAACAGCTTGAAAAGCTGGGGCCTGTCAGCGCGTTTTCCGCCGAGGAGGAGGCCAGCCTGACCTTCCCCGCACCCGCCCGCAAGCTGGCCCCGCCCATCCTCACCTTGCGCAAGGCGGTTGCGGGCTATGGCGAGCATATCGTGCTGCGCGGGCTGGATCTCTCGATTACCGATGACGACCGTATCGGCCTGATCGGCCAGAACGGCAATGGCAAATCGACCCTCGTGAAGCTGATTGCCGGGCGGCTTGCGCCCTTGAGCGGCGAGGTTTTACGCGCGCCAAAGCTCGATATTGCCTATTTTGCCCAACACCAGCTCGATGAACTCGATGCCAGCCTGACCCCGCTCGCCTTGGTGCGGCGCAAAATGCCTGGGGCAGGCGAAGCGCAGGTGCGCGCCCGCACAGCCCAATTGGGCTTCAAGATCGACAAGGCCGAAACCCCGATTTCCAATCTCTCGGGGGGCGAAAAAGCCCGGCTTTTGCTGGGTTTGGCCGCATTCAATGGGCCGCATTTGCTGATTTTGGACGAACCGACCAACCATCTCGATATCCCCATGCGCGAAGCCTTGATCGAGGCCCTGGCGACTTATCCCGGTGCGGTGCTCATTGTCAGCCATGACCGCGCCTTGCTCGATGCCGCCTGTGACCGGCTCTGGCAGGTGGGGGAGGGGCGCGTGCGCCCGTTCGAGGGCGATCTCGATGATTACGAGAACGAGATTTTGCGCGCGCGCAACAGCGGGCGGGCGGGCGCCAAACGCAACAAGGCGGGCCCGGCGCCGCTCGAAACCGAAGATACGGAGAATGCGGGCGAGAGCGCGCAAACAAGCCTGCCACCCCGCATGGTTGGCGGCCCTCAAGACAGCGTCGGGGCAAGCAACAATGGCCGCAATCAGGATTCGCGTTCGCACGCCGATAAGGGGTCTGCGGGGGCAGGGGGGTCGGTCTCCGGCTTGCGCGTCAAGGCCCGCATGCTCGAAGATAAACTCGCCAAGTTGCAAACCTTGCTGGACAAGGTGGATGCCGCCCTCGCCAAGCCGGATATTTTTGTGCGGGAACCGCAAACCGCCGCCCGCCTCGCCCAAGACCGCAATGCGCTTGTCAAGGCGATCGCCGCCCAGGAAGATGAATGGCTGGTGGTGATGGCGCAGCTTGAAGACCGCCAGAAATAGGCGGCAATCAGCCTGCATGGAAGGTTTTGAACGATGAAAAACACTGCATTTGATCTCCTTCAAAATTTTTCAGTTCACGATTTGCTGAATTTGCACGCTGGAATTATGAATGAATTGCGGTCGCGCAAAATCATCCGAAGCGGTAATAACCCGGTGGGAGATTACGCAGAATTGTTGTTTGCCCGCGCCTTTTCGTGGAATCTTGAGAATAACTCCTCAGCAGGGTACGATGCGACCGATAAAAACGGGATCCGTTTTCAGATCAAATGTCGCCGCGTGACCAAGCGTAACCCATCGCGCCAGCTCTCTGCCCTTCGCAATCTCTCCAGCAACCCGTTTGATACGCTTGCCGCCGTGTTGCTGGATGAAAATTTTGGGGTATTACGGGCGGTGCTTGTTCCCATTGCGGTCGTGCTAGATCATTCAACCTACACACAGCATGTTCATGCGCATCGCTTTTTGTTGCGCGATGCGGTGTGGTCGCTGCCCGGAGTGATGGATGTAACCGGCCCGCTTATGGAAGCCCAGCGCGCTGTGTGAGCGCGGAGCAATTACCCTCTTTGCAGGATAGTCCTTGGTAATATAGAGCAATTCCAGCGATCGCTGGAACCGGTTTTGCGTCCGGAATTGCGTTAAAACAAAGAGATAGAGCGTTTCAGGCGATTCAAGCATCGCAGGAAACGCTCTAGCCCTTGAATTACAGCGCTTTGGTTAGCGCCTGCTCAAGATCGGCGATCAGGTCATCGGGGTGTTCAAGCCCCACCGAGAGCCGGACCAGCCCTTCGCCCACGCCCATTTGCGCGCGGATTTCTGGCGTAAAGCGTTGATGCGTGGTGGTGGCGGGGTGAACGGCCAAACTTTTGGCATCGCCCAGATTGTTGGAGATGCGGAAAATTTTCAGCGCATCGAGGAAAGCAAAGGCCGCCGCCTTGCCGCCTGCAAGCTCCAGCGCGATCAGGGTTGAAGCCCCGCTCATTTGCGCCGCGATAATCTGCGCTTGCGGGTGATCCTTGCGACCGGGGTAAATCAGCCGGGTGATCCCCGGTTTACCCGCCAGATAATCGGCAATCTGCATCGCGCTTTCGGTTTGGCGCCGCACGCGCAAGGGCAGGGTTTCGAGCCCCTTGAGCAACACCCAGGCGTTGAAGGGCGACATGGCTGGGCCGGTCTGGCGCAGCAGGGTATGGACATGGGTTTCGATAAAATCCTTCGAGCCCAAAATTACCCCGCCCAGACACCGCCCCTGGCCATCAATATGCTTGGTCGCCGAATAAGTGACACAATCCGCCCCCAAGGCGAGTGGTTTTTGCCATAGGGGGGTCGCAAAAACGTTATCGACCACCAGCTTGGCGCCAGCCTGCGTGGCAATGTTGGCCACGGCGGCAATATCGATCACCTCCAAGGTGGGGTTGGAGGGGCTTTCGAGAAAAAAAGCCACGGTGTTCGGCCGCACGCCCGCTTGCCACGCGGCAAGGTCGGTGCCATCGATCAAGGTGGTGGTAACGCCAAACCGGGGCAACAATTCCTCGATCACATAGCGACACGAGCCGAACAAAGCCTGCGAAGCCAGCACGTGGTCGCCTGCCTTGGTGAGCCCCATCAAGGCAGCGGTAACGGCGGCCATGCCGGTTGCGGTGGCGCGCGCCGCCTCCGCCCCTTCCAGCGCCGCCATGCGCGTCTCGAACATGCCCACTGTGGGGTTTGAAAAGCGCGCATAGATATACCCGGCATCCTCGCCCAAAAAGCGCTGCTCGCATTGGCGGGCGCTGTCATAGACATGCCCTTGCGTTAAAAACAGCGCTTCGGATGTTTCCCCGAATTGCGAGCGCAACGTGCCCGCATGGACAAGATCGGTTTCAAAATGGCGGGGTTTTGGCGGGTTCGTCACGGGCAATCTCGCGGATTTAAGGCGTTAAAACAGGGGAGGCGCGACCGGTGGCAGCTTGCGGAGTATAATAGCGGGTTTCAGTTCGTTCGTAAAGGCGAACATTAATCCGGTTTGCGAAACGTTTGGGGTGGCGTTCGGGCGCAAATGAGATTGTAGCGCTCAATGGTTTTCCTCCCCTGCAACAACCAGCGTGAATGTCAACGCATCGATGCGGGCTGCACCCGCCTTGCGCAAATGATGCGCGAGCGCGTTCAGGGTCGAGCCCGTTGTGCGCACATCATCGATCATCAACAGGTTTTTACCGGCGATAAGATCGTACATGGCAGGGTTGATCGCAAAGGCCCCCTCCAGATTTTTCTGACGCTGGGCGCGTTTGAGCCCCGCTTGCGCCGGGGTGCGGCGGATACGTTCAACCCCTTCAAGCAGCGCCGGTTTGCCCGCAAGGCGGCCAAGGGCATCGGCCAGCATGGCGGCCTGGTTATAGCCACGCCGCCATAACCGTGTCACATGCATGGGCACGGGGAGGATCAGATCGGCCTCCGCCAGCAGGGTTCTGCCCGGTTGGAGCATCCATTGCGCCATGGGGAGAGCCAGATGCGGGCGATTGCCATATTTCATCATATTGACCAGCGCTTTGGCTGCCCCCGTATGATGCGCTGCCGCCCGTGCGCGATCGAATTTCGGGGGATCCGCCAAGGCTTGGGGGGAGAGCATTTCCACGCCAAAATCGGCAGAAAAGGGAGTGCCCAGCCGCATGCAGCATGGTTCGGTTATCCAGGCAAGATCGGGCCAGCAATGCGCGCATACGCCCTGATGCGTCATGGTCGCGCGTTCGCAGATCAGGCATTGGGGCGGATACAAGAACTCCAGAGCGGCCTTGCCCAGATGCGCCAAACCATGCCGCCAATAAGGTTTTACCGCATGGGGCGATGTGGTATCGGGGGGGCGGAAGGAAAACGGTCTCATGTCCAGCAACGTTCCCCAGCTTTTCAATTCCGTCAAGAAGCCAATTTTGCGTGCGCGTGCGCAGGCCATGGGTGAGGCGCGGTTCTTGCTCGATGTTTTGTGCCAGGATCTCGATTTGCGGTTGGCAACCCTTGTGCGGCGCTTTGATCACGCGCTCGATCTTGGCACCCCGGATGCCGCTTTTGGACAGCGGGCTGTGGCCAGCGGCATGGCACAGACGCAAGATTGGCTGAGCGAGCCTGAGGCGATTTTCGCGCACCCTTACCGGGAGGCTCGCGGGGCAGATTATGGCGTTGCGGATAACGGCCAGGTGAATAGGGCCGCGCATGGCCAGAGCGCTGACATTGGGGCGCCAGCAGTGGGAGCCGTCAAGGGGGAAGCGACGGGGGGAAAGACGTCGATTCGGAAGGATTATTCTCCATTTTTGGCCGCGCAGGATGAGCCCTCTGCCGATCTTGCTGCTGGAGCGCTCCTTGCTGCGGTTCAAAATAGGCTCGATCACCTTTCGGAGGCGTCTTCCGGGGGTAGGGACGCCAAGCGCCATCTTCTGCAAGATCTGCGGCGGCAAGATCAGGACCACAAAGATCGGGAGCGGATCCAAAATCCACACAGGCTCCCAGATTTGCAGCGGGACCAAGATTTGCAAGAGCGTCAAGATTTCGAGCGCCAAATCTCTCGCGCCCGGCCCTATACGCTGGTTGTATCCGGCGGGGCACTGCAGGCGGTGGATGATCTCCCCGGAATTCTGACCTCGATCCGCCAAATGCTTGCCCCCGACGGGCTCTTTCTGGCGGCCTTTGCGGGGGGGGATACCCTCCATGAATTGCGCACCTGTTTGCTGGAGGCGGAACTGCACGCGCGCGGGGCTGCCGGGCTGCGGGTTTTTCCGATGGTTGATCTGCGCAGTCTTGGTGCCTTGATGCAGCGGGCGGGGTTTGCGCTGCCGGTGATCGATAGCGAGAAAATCACGGTTCGATACGCTTCTGTCGTGGCTTTGATCCGGGATGTGCGCGCCATGGCCAGCAGCGCCGCCTTGTTGCATCGCGCCGGGCAACCTGGCTTGAACCGGGCGATTTTCGCGCATGCCTGCGCGCTTTATGCGCAGCGATTCAGCGACCCGGATGGGCGGCTGCGCGCGACTTTCGAGATTGTCTGGGCCTCGGGATGGTCTCCCCATGCCAGCCAGCAACAACCTCTGCGCCCGGGATCTGGAAGCGTAAGCCTGCATTCTGTTCTCAAAAAAAAGCTTTGAAACCTGTTTTTGTTCGTGTATTGTATCAATGAAGAACGTGAATGCAACAAAAAATTTCATCCTGAGCATGCAAAATTTTGGGGCTGCGATGCTGGCTGGGGGCGGGTATCGCCGCTTTTTTGGAGGCAATGGAAGGCTTGCTCACGCATGAGGCTGCGGAGAAGTTTTGTACCAAATCCAGCGGGCTGGATTTTGTGCTTCATCTTTTGCCTTAGAGCATTTTTGCTTTTGATGGACTCATCCAGAGGAAAAAATGCATTCTTCTACAAACAGATAAGATCAAGATATATCTCTCCTGAAATACATCATGCGGGAAGAAAACCTCTTATGACAGACTGCAGTGGGTGGTTTTTTACACTCTGTTTTAGGGTCAGGCCCCCTTATCGTGGAGGGTTGGCGTGATTTTGGCGCGCAGAAGGACTGGAAAAGCCTAAAAAGCGTGCCCTATGGCACGGTTGAGGGGGGGGACGCATCTATTTTCCGCCAAAATCGTGTCCGGGGGATCGCGGGGAAAGGAAAGAAATAGCGACCTATCCAAGTGCAAAACAAGGGATTTGTAAAACAAGGGATGTTCTTTCCTTTTCGAGGTGACCAACCTTCCATGT
>CAZGKS010000032.1:0-12827 GCA_964526275.1 uncultured Methylobacterium sp.
CCCAAAAACCATGCGCACCATGCCCGAGCATATCGACGTGGATGTCTCTGGTATTTTGCGCCGTGACATGACCATCTCCGAAGCAGGGGACGCGTTGATCGCCAATATCATCCGCACCGCCAATGGGCGTTTGACGGCGGCGGAAGCGCTGGGGCATCGGGAATTCTCCATGACAAAACTCTACCGGAGCGCCTGACGTAACGCCATGAACGCAGGCAAACACACCGATGCACGGATAAAGGCCCTGAGCAATGCTCCGGGCCTTTTCCTCGCAGGGACCGTATCTATCTTGGCTGTTCTGGTCGCGCCCCTGCTCAAGGAGGCGACAGGCGGGCGTTTCTCCTTGCCGGATATGGTGATCGCACTGATCATCGGCATCGTGTTTTTTCCCCTCTCGCAAAAGGCCGTTTTCCAGCCAGGAATTACCTATGCGGTGAAAACGCTGCTGCGCTATGCGATTGCCCTTTTGGGCTTGCGCATCGCGTTTGGGGATATCCTCGCGCTGGGCTGGGGCATCGCGGGGCTGATCATCGCTGTGATGCTGATGACGCTTTTCTCGGGCCTGTGGCTGGCAAGATTGTTTGGATGCGAAGCGGGAATGGGCGCGCTTGCAGGGGCTGCAAATGCCGTGTGCGGTGCTTCCGCCACCCTCGCTACCGCAACCATCGTGCCGGATTATAAAAACAAATCCGCCGATATCGCCTTCACGGTCGTTATGGCAAATGTGGTTTCAACGCTTGTAATGCTGGCTTATCCACCGCTCTGCCGCTGGCTTGGGCTTACAGACCTTGAAACCGGCGTAATGCTGGGGCTCACCATTCAAGATATGGCGCAAGTGGTTGGTGCAGCTTACGCGGCCTCCGAGACGGCGGGAAATACGGCGGTCATCGTCAAGTTGTTCCGCGTGCTGCTTCTGTTGCCCATGGTGCTGTTGGTGGGATGGTACTTTGTCGGGCGCGGCGCGGTATCCCCCCGCGCCAAGGTGCCGTTTCCAGCTTTTGCGCTCGCTTTTATCGCCTTTGCCGCCCTCAATTCTATTTTGCCTGCAACCCCGGCTGCGGCAAGCTATCTATCCGTTAAAACAGTGCTGGGGGAAGCTGCCCGCTGGGGTATGCTGATCGCAATTGCAGCCCTTGGGCTCAGTACGTCGGTTCGGGCGATGCTCTCGATCGGCTGGCGGCATATCGTGGTATTTTGCGGTGCAGGACTGGTTATCCTCGTGCTGGGTACTGGCGGCATCTTTCTGTTGAGGTAACATTATGGCAAAGATCCTTATCACCGAATTCATGGATGAAGCGGCGGTGGAGCGCCTCAAAGCGCATCATACCACCCTTTATGACCCCAAACTCGTGGATAATCCTGAGCAGCTTATGCAAGAATTGCCGCAGGCGCGCGCCTTGATCGTGCGCAACCGGACGCAGGTGCAGGGCAAAATGCTCAGCGTAGCCCGCCAATTGACCGGAATCGGGCGGTTGGGCGTTGGGCTCGACAATATCGATGTGCTGGCCTGCGAAGCGCGCGGCATTTGTGTTTTTCCTGCGACCGGCGCCAATGATCTCTCGGTTGCGGAATGGGTGATTACAAACGCGCTGATGCTGTTGCGCGGTGCGTATCATGCCACCCCTGAAGTGATAGCGGGCAGCTGGCCGCGCACGCGGTTGATTGGCTATGAACTGTCCGGGCGGGTTATGGGGCTTATCGGTTTTGGCGCCATTGCCCGGCAAGTCGCGGTTCGCGCCCGTGCCTTGGGCATGGATGTGATCGCCCATGATCCCTTTTTGAACGAGAGCGATGCTGCATGGTCTTTGGCGCGGCCTGTTGCGTTGGATACCGTACTACGCGACGCCGATGTGGTTTCGCTCCACGTGCCGCTCACGGATGCAACGCGCGACCTGATCGACGAAGCCCGCCTTGGCCAGATGCGCCCCCACGCCGTGCTGCTCAATGCCGCGCGCGGCGGGGTGATCAACGAACCCGCGCTTGCGGCCGCTTTGCGGGCAGGCCGCCTTGGCGGCGCAGCTCTCGATGTCTTTACGGAAGAGCCGCTTTCCGCCAAGCATGGGGCGGTGTTTGCACGGTGCCCCAATCTCATCCTCACACCGCATATTGCGGGGGTCACGGTTGAATCCAACATCCGTGTCTCTAACCTGATTGCCACTAAAATTCTGGCGCATCTGGAGAAACCCGTATGAGCACCTCTGTTCTTTCGATGCTGGAGGCCCAAACACGGATCAGCCGCGCGCTGGAGCGGTGCCGCACCGCGCCTGAAAACGCCGCCATTGTGGCCCATGCGCTGGTTGCCGCCGAGGCGGATGGGCTCAAGGGCCATGGGTTATCGCGCGTGCCAACCTACGCCGCGCAAGCGAAAATCGGCAAGGTCGATGGCTGGGCCGCCCCTAAACTCGAGCACGCAACCCCCGCACTGATCCGCGTAGATGCATGCCATGGCTTTGCCTATCCGGCGATCCATGCCGCCCTTTCGGCCTTGATCGCGGTTGCGCCAACCATGGGCGTTGCTGTTGCCGCTATTCGTCGCTCCCACCATTGCGGTGTCGCTGGGCATCCGGTCGAGCGCTTGGCGGAGGCCGGGCTTGTTGCGATGCTGTTCGCCAATACGCCGGCAGCAATGGCCCCCTGGGGCGGCAAGGCCGCAACTTTCGGCACAAACCCGATCGCTTTTGCGTGCCCCTTGCCCAACCAGCCGCCCATCGTGATCGATTTATCGCTTTCAAAAGTCGCGCGCGGCAATATTCTTGCGGCAAAGCAAAAGGGCCAGCCCATTCCACAGGGCTGGGCGCTGGATTGCGATGGCCAGCCAACAACCGATCCTGAAGCGGCCCTCAAAGGCACGATGCTGCCCTTGGGCGATGCAAAGGGGACCGCGCTTGCGCTGATGGTAGAACTGCTTGCGGCGGGGCTGACCGGGGCAACCTTTGCTGCAAAGGCGAGTTCCTTTCTCGATGACAAGGGCGGCCCGCCGGGCACCGGACAATTGATCCTCGCCTTTGATCCAAACAGGATCGGCGGGCCCGGTATTTTGGCGCATTTTGGTGTGCTTGCGGCGCAAATCACGGCGCAGGACGGCGCAAGATTGCCGGGAATTCGGCGGCTGGATCTGCGTCAACGGGCAAAGACCGACGGCTTGACAGTGCCTTCCGCTCTCCTTGCTGAAATTGACGCGCTCTAGAGCGTTTCCAGCGAAACCGGGTCCCACTTTCGCTGAAATTGCTCTAGAGAGCAGACGTGTTTTAACGGAACCACGTCACGCGCTTATCTCGATGTGAAAAAACGCGTCTTTTGCTCTGGATGAGCCCATCAAACGCAAAAACGCTATAGAGCCTTTCCATTTCGATTGGATCAGAAGCTCTGATGGATTGTTGTTACGCGTTTTCGCTTGCGCGGTCCTTCGGGTCTTAACGCCAACCGGCACCCACTTGGCTTGAAAACGCTCTCATATCAATGGTCTTATGCGTCCGCATCAAAGGTCATTGGTCTTATCCGTGGGCAGGGTTATGGTATCTGGCCAGAGCCAATAGGCTGCAAACTGCGCCGTGGAGGCCAGCGCGGCATGCGCGGTTGCGCAGGCTTCCGGGGTATCGAACAGGCCAAAACACGTGGCGCCGGATCCCGACATCCCCGCGTGCAGGCAGCCGGGTGCAGCGCGCAACGCGGTCAGGATTCCCTCTATTTCCGGCACCAAAGCCATGGCTGCCGCTTCAAGGTCATTGCGCAGGCGCAGGGTGGATTTGGGAGAATATATCTCGCCCTGTTTCAAGCCAATTTGGCCAAAAACATCTTTTGTGCCCAAGGCTCTGCCCGGATTGACCAGCAAAACCGGCATCCAGCGTGCGGGCAAGGGGGGGGCCAGGTCATGCCCTATCCCCTGCATGTCCCGCGCTGCGGGCATAAGACACACCGGCACATCGGCCCCCAAGGCGCGGGCGCAAGCTTGCACGGCGGGGTCATCGAGCGCAAGACCATGGCGCAAAGCCAGCAACCGCAAGGCGGCGGCGGCATCGCTCGATCCACCACCGATCCCGGAGGCTACGGGCAGATTTTTTTCAAGCGTGAAAGCACAGGGCCGAATATGGGGAAAAGACTGCGCCAATAATTGCGCGGCCTGGAGCACAAGGTTATCGGCGGTATCGCCCCCTCCCGCCTGTGCCAAAGCAGCCGCGAAAGGCCCCGTAAGGGCGAGGGTAAAGCCCGGTTGGGCGGTATCCGTGGCCCATAGACGATCCCCGTTTTTGGTAAAGCCAACCCGCGATACCAGATCGTGATAGCCATCCATACGGCGGCAGAGCAGGTGTAAAAACAGATTGATTTTGGCAGGCGCGATCTCACAGGCGGTATCGGGCGTAGCGCGTGGCCCTGCACCAAAGGCGGTGTGCACCCCGGAAAGCACGAAGCGTGGCATTACGGCGCCTTTCCGCCCTCAAGCGCGGGAGCGGTTATCGGCGCTCCCCCCGGCGCGGAGGGCGTTGCCGCTTTTGTCTCCCGGATCATGGCGGGCAGCCCCTGTTCGAGCTTTTTGCGGATAATCTCCGCGTCTTCTGGTTCAGGAGAAAGACCCAAAGCCTGGCTCCATTTATAGCGCGCCTCCTGCTCCCGGCCCAAACGCCAATAAGCATCGCCGAGATGATCATTGATCGTGGGATCCCCGGCTTTGAGCAAAACCGCGCGCTCCAGCTCGCGCATCGCCTCCTCGAACTGGCCCAACCGGAAATGCGCCCAGCCGAGCGAATCAACGATAGCGCCATCGCGCGGGGAAAGCGCAACGGCCTCCCGCAGCATCTCGAAGGCCTGCTCGACATTTAAATGCATATCCACCCAGGAATAAGCGAGATAATTGAGCACCTGCGCCCGCTCAATCCGCTCGCGCGCATTGGCGCTTTTGGGCGGCAGCAAGGCCAGAGCGGCCTTGAAATCGGGTTCAGCCTTATCCCATTGTTTGAGCCGCTCGCGCCCGACGGCCCGACCAAACAACAAAATCCAATGGCGTTGATCGAGCTGGCTCAGGCGTGCAAGGGCGTGATCGTAAACCGCAACCGATTCCGCCCACCGTTTTTTAAGCCGAAGCAGAGCCCCCAACGTATCCGCCGCATCGAGATCGGCAGGATGCGCAACCAAAGCTGCGCGCAAGGTGGCGATGGCCTCCTCGGTTTTGGCTTGGCGCTCCAAAGCCGTCGCTTTGCCCACCGCCGCCCGCGCCCCCAAGGTCGAGGCTGGTGCAATGCGGTCATAGAGCGCAACCACGCGGTCATGTTGCTGGGCCTGCTCGAAGAATTCGGCAAGGCTTAGGGTTAGGATTTCATCGCCAGGGTTCAGAAAATGCGCAAATTGCATATAAATCAGCGCCAAGGCCCCTTCGCGGCTGGAGGCTCCCAAGGCGCTCAAACCATAAAAGGTTTCTGCAATCCCCTCGCCCGCATGGCTAAGGAGCAAAGCAGGCGCTTCCTCTTTTGCGATATGATTGGCTACCGCATCGAGATAAGGAGCGCCAGGGTTGAGTTGCTGCCAGCGCGCGATAACCGCGCGCGCCTCATCGAAGCGCCTTAAATGCCCCAGAACCCGGGCATAGGCGTCACTGACCCGCAGATTGGCAAAATCTACCCGGTAAGCCTGCGCCAGCAACGCTTCCGATTTTGTAAGATTATTGGCAACCCCTGCCATCAACCCCATATGAAATGCCCCAAACGAGGCGAGTTCTTTTGGCACCGCCTTTTCCAGCGCACGCAGGCCTTCCTCTGGCCGTTTTTCACCGACCATTGCCCAAGCCGAAAGCAATTTCAAAGAAAAGTCTCCACCCGGAATGGTGGTGGCGGCGAGCGTGAATTGCTCCCGGGCGCGCGCGAACTGGCCTTTCTGGCACGCTTGCACGGCCAAGGTAACGCGAATAAGCGGGTTTTTAGGTTGAACGCCCAGCGCTTTGCGGGCCAGCGCAAACCCATCTTCGGAAATACCATTGACCAATTCCGAGACGAAAGCCTGCTCCATCAAGATCAGATTATTGGGATCCGCCTGCAACGCTTCCTGAAAATAGCGCGCGGTCGCCAGGGTGTCGCGTCCGTTATTGGCAACCAACCCCGCCAAATACGCGCCGGAGCTAAAGGGGATACGCGGCTGAGGGACACGTTGTGCCGCCTGCGCCGTCGCCGCCATGACCAGAATAGGGACAAGGTACCCCATTATTCGGGAAAAAAGGCGGTAAACTCTTTGGCGCAAGACGATCCAATAAGGTTTAGCTGTCACGATCATGGTTTGAAAAGCGCCCTTTCTGGCACTTTTCAGGCGTGCCAGATATAGATTTGCGGAATGAACAGTCGCAGTCTTGCAAGACTCACGCGCTTGCGTATCATTAATTCAGCATGGACGCAAAGCAGTGCCAACACCGCACTTGCAAAAAACGTCTCTTAAACCCTCACGGCATCCGCCCATCCGGATATTTGCGGTATACCCATACCCGTGCGGGCGGCAAGTTGCGCCAGATCATTGGGCTGGCTGCCCCAGCAAGGCCAAGCTGTTGCTTGGGCAAGGGCGAGGTCGCCCCATAGGTGAACTGCACAAAAGGAGCGCCTTGCGCCAGATGCATAAACGCATCGCGCGCCAAGGCTGCCCGTATACGCTCCGGCTTGGTCAGCAAAGGCAGAGAAGAAACCACGGCCGCAAGCGGTGTCTTTAAAACAAACCCTGCTTTTTTCAAGGTTTCCTCGAAGCTATAGGCATCGCCCTCGATCACATGGGCCGCCGGGAATTTTTGCCGCAACAGGGCACAGAATTCAGGATTGAATTCCACCAGAACCAATTTTTCTTCTGCGATACCGCGAGCCAGCAGGGCCTCGGTAACCGGGCCGGTACCAGGGCCCAGCTCTACGACAAAACCACTGCCGGTATTGGCTATGGGCGCGGCCATGGCGCGGGCCAGCTCTTTACCCGAAGGCGAGATCGCGCCTGCCAGCATGGGGTTATCGAACCAGCTTTTGAGAAACCGGGCCTCGTTCTCGAAGGGTTTACCGGCTTCAAACGGTTTTTCGAACCGGACCTCCAACAGCCGGATCTCGGTACGGATTTTTGTAAGCCATCGTTTGGAAGAATGCTTGGCATCTGTCACCCGGCCGCAGATTTTGCTCCATTCGGCGCGGCTTCTGGCCTCCTGCTCGCGCCATTCCGAGGCTGTCTTATCGGCCAATTGCCGGAATACGGGGTATTTGCGCGCTACGGTATCCAAGGGTTTGGCCTTGGCTTTCTGGCGCACGGAAGGAGGAAGATCACGCATCGGCATTCCCTTGAAAGGCATTGTTGCCCTTGAAGGGCATTCTTGTAAGGGGGTTCTTGCTTATAAAGGTGTTTTTGGAAAGATGTTCTCGGAAAAGCGTCTTTGTTTGTCCTTTATCCTAATGTTCTAGATTTCCCAGCTTTTCCAGAGCTGTTTGTCGCAAGGCGCTCAAGGTTGTAGCCGGCGTGATCGCCTCCGGGTCCAGCAGCAGATGCAAGATCGCAGGCTTGCCGCTCGCTTTGGCGCGGGCGAGCGCGGGGGCGAAATCTTCGGTGCGCTCAACCCGTTCGCCATGGCCGCCATAGGCGCGCGCAAGGGCGGCAAAATCAGGGTTTATCAGCGCTGTACCCGACACCCTGCCGGGATATTCCCGCTCCTGATGCATGCGGATTGTGCCATACATGCCGTTATCGATCACCAGAACGATAATCGGCAGATCATATTGCACGGCGGTGGCAAATTCCTGCCCATGCATCAGGAAGCAACCATCGCCGGCAAAGCACACGACCTCCCGCTCCGGCAGGGCGCGTTTGAGCCCCACCGCGGCGGGCAGGCCATAGCCCATGGAGCCCGATGTGGGGGCCGCCTGCGTGCCAAACTGGCGAAAATCGTAAAAACGGTGCAGCCAGGTGGCATAATTACCGGCGCCATTGGTCAAAATGGCCTGCTCAGACAGAACCGCATTCAAATGCGCCATCACCGCGCTCATTTGCAACGGGCCCGGAATGGTTTTAGGCGCGCGCCAAGCGGCCAAGGCTGTCCGCGCCTGCGCCACAGCCGCCGTGCGGGCGGCATTGGCGCTGGCAGGCAAGGGGGCGGCGGCGGCCAGAAACGAGGCTGGATCTGCCACCATGCCAAGGCGGGAGGCATAAACCCGCCCGATCTGCTCGGCCTCGGGGTCGATCAGCACCAGCCTATCCCCCGCGCCGGGGATATCGAACAGCGTATACCCTTGCGAGGGCATTTCCCCCAGCCGGGCGCCCAGCGCGATGACCAGATCTGCCGCGCGGATGCGCTCCAGCACCGCCGGGTTGGCGCCAATGCCCAGATCGCCGATAAAATTGGGGTGATCGACCGGAAACAGCATCTGGCGGCGGAACGATACCGCGACCGGCAAAGCATGGCTTTGCGCAAATTCCTTGAGCGCTTCAACGGCCTGCGCATCCCACCGCGTTCCTCCGGCAATGAGTACCGGGGCTTGCGCGCGCGCCAAGGCTTGCCCGAAGGCGGCCAGGGCTTCTGGCGCAGGCACGAGCGGGCGAGCCTGCGCGGGCGGAGCATCGGCAATTGTTACCAGATCCGTCAACATATCTTCGGGCAGGGCGATCACCACCGGGCCGGGGCGGCCATTGATCGCCACATGGAAGGCACGGTGGATAATTTCCGGCAGGCGCACGGCATCTTCCACGTCAAAGACCCATTTGGCGATCGAGCCAAAAAACGCGCGGTAATCGACTTCCTGAAACGCCCCGCGCCCGCGCGTCTCGCGGGCGATCTGGCCAATGAACAGCACCATCGGTGTGCCATCGTGCTGGGCGATATGCAAACCCGCGCTGGCATTGGTGGCGCCAGGGCCACGCGTGACAAAGCACACACCGGGTTTGCCCGTGATCTTGCCATTGGCTTCCGCCATCATGGCGGCGCCGCCCTCCTGGCGGCAGATGGTCAGGCGGATTGTGCTCTCATACAGGGCATCGAGCACGGAAAGGTAACTCTCGCCGGGCACGCAAAACACATCTTGGACGCCGTTTATGCGCAATTGATCGACCAGAACCTGCGCGCCCGTGCGTTTTCCCGTGTGTTTCATGGGTGGCTCCCGCTTATCCGTCATTCTCGATTACCCGCTAGATTCTTCGCCCGATCCCTCGCCCAGCCCGATCGCGCCCCAATGGGCATCCGCGCGCACGCTGGCCTCATCGGCCCCCAATACCGGGGCCGGACGGTCTGAAACCTGCCGCATGCCGCCCATCGTGATGGGAGAAGCCAAACCCGGCACCTTTCCGCCCAGCGGATGCGCCAGAGCCAGCACCATACCGCGCGCGGTTACGTGCGGATCGGCAAACACGGCGTCCAGCGGATTGATCGGCCCGGCAGGCACACCAAGCGCTTCAAGAGCCGCCAGCAAAGCGGCTTTTGTATGGCGCAGGCTATGCAGGCTCAAAGCCGGGATCAAAGCCGCGCGGTTTTGCACGCGGGCGGCATTGTCGCGATAATCCGGATGGGTGGCAAGCTCTGGTGCGCCCAAAGCCTCGCATAGCTTGATATATTGGCCGTTGTTGCCTGTTGCGATGATAATATGGCCATCCGCGACCGGAAAGACCTCATAGGGCACGATATTGGGATGCGCATTGCCCATACGCGCCGGTACCTTGCCGGAAACGAGATAATTCATCGCCTGATTGCCCAAAACGGCAATCTGGCTATCGAGCAGGTTGCAATCAATGTGCGTGCCAAGCCCGGTTTTTTCTCGCTGGTGCAAGGCTGCGAGCACGGCAACGCTGGCATAAAGACCGGTGAAAATATCGGTTTTGGCGTAACCGGCTTTCATGGGCTGACCGTGCGGTTCGCCGGTGATCGACATCGATCCCGCCATGCCTTGAATGAGAAAATCATACCCCGCCCGGCTGGCATAGGGCCCATTCTGGCCAAAACCGGTGATCGAGCAATAGATCAGGCGCGGGTTTTGCGCGCATAAGCTGGCCGCATCCAGCCCGTATTTGGCAAGCCCGCCCAGCTTGAAATTCTCGATCACCACATCCGCGTGGCTCGCCAGCATGCGGATGAAGGCCAGATCTTCGGGGGTATCAAAATCGGCGGCCACAGAACGCTTGCCACGGTTGCACGCATGAAAATACGCCGCACCGAGATCCGTGCCATCCGGGGCTGTCATAAAGGGCGGGCCCCAGGCGCGGGTGTCATCGCCCGCCCCGCGCCGCTCGATTTTTACAACATCGGCGCCAAGATCGGCCAGCAACTGGCCCAGCCATGGCCCGGCCAGAATACGCGCCAGTTCCAGCACCCTAAGCCCGGCAAGCGGGCGGGCGGGGTGTTGTGCTGCGGTTTTATCCACCCTTATTCTCCGATCTCGCCTTATTCCCCGATTTCAAACCGCACCCCTTGCGCCAAGGGCAAGGCGGCGGAATAGTTGATCGTGTTGGTTGCGCGGCGCATATAGGCTTTCCAGGCGTCCGAGCCTGCCTCCCGCCCGCCGCCGGTCTCCTTTTCGCCGCCAAATGCACCGCCAATCTCGGCCCCCGATGGCCCGATATTGACATTGGCAATGCCGCAATCAGAGCCCGTGGCGCCCAAAAAGGTTTCTGCCTCGCGCAGATCAAGCGTGAAAATGGACGAGGACAGCCCGGCCCCCACCGCATTGTTGAGCGCGATCGCCTCTTCAAGGGTGTGATAGGGCACAACATACAAAATGGGGGCGAAGGTCTCGTGCAGCATTGGGCCTGTTTGAGCGGGCATTTCGACAAGGGCCGGTTGCACATAAACGCCCGAGCCAACCGCGTTGATCCGCGCCCCGCCATGGACCTTGCCCCCGCTCGCCCGCGCGTCATTGAGGGCGCGCTGCATGGCAGAAGAGGCGGCTTCATCGATCAGGGGACCCACCAGCGTGCCTTCCGCGCGTGGATCGCCGATGGTAACGCTCGCCCATACTTTTTTGAGGCGCGCCACCAAGCTATCGTGGATGGAAGCGTGCACGATCAACCGCCGCAAGGTGGTGCAGCGCTGCCCTGCCGTGCCCATGGCCGCAAAGGCGATGCCGCGCAAGGCCAGATCAAGATCGGCGGAAGGGGCGACAATCGCCGCGTTATTGCCGCCAAGCTCCAGCAGCGCGCGGGCGAAGCGTTCCGCCAGGACCGGGCCGATCTTGCGCCCCATCGCGGTGGAACCGGTCGCGGAAACGAGCGGCACGCGCGTATCTTTTACCAAAACGGCGCCTATATCCCCGCCGCCGATCAGAATTTCGCATAGGCCCTCCGGAATATCCCCGTTTCCGGCGGCCGCGAAAGCTTTTGCGGCTCTGGCGAAAATTTCACCCACTGCCAAAGCGGTCAGCGGGGTTTTCTCGGAAGGTTTCCACACCACGCTGTTGCCGCAAACCAGCGCCAGCGCCGCGTTCCAGCTCCAGACCGCCACGGGAAAATTGAAGGCGCTGATCACGCCGATCACGCCCAGAGGATGCCAGGTTTCCATCATCCGATGGCCGGGGCGTTCGGTTGCAAGGGTAAGGCCATAAAGCTGGCGCGACAGACCGACCGCGAAATCGCAAATGTCGATCATCTCCTGCACTTCGCCCAAACCTTCGGAGGTGACCTTGCCAGCCTCCAGCGTTACCAGCGCACCCAAAGCGTGTTTGGCCTTGCGCAATTCCTCGCCCAGAAGCCGCACGAATTCGCCCCGCTTGGGCGCTGGCACCTGCCGCCAATGCCGGAAAGCCGCTTGCGCCCGGCCAATGGCGGCCTGTGCCGCCTCCGGGGTGTGATCGGAGAGCCGCGCGAGCGTTTCCCCGTCGATCGGAGAGCGGACCAACCGCCCGCCTTGCGGCGCAAGGAAGCGCTCCAGGCCAAAATGATCGAGAATCTCGCTGGCCATCTCCTGCGGGGCTGAAAGGATGGAGTGCAGTTCATCGAGCAGAAAATTCGACATTCTTGACCTCTGGAAGTCGGCGTGGCGCAGGGTTAGGGTGGCGCCTGCTTTGGGGCACCTGTTTTATTGCCAAAAGCTTCGCCCGCCTGCATAGGCGTGTAAAGACATTTTTGGTGCGATGGAATCGCGAAATCACATTTTACGCGGGTTTTTGCGCCGACAAACTTCTTTTGCGGGGTTGAGCGCCCTTCCCTAACCGGGGGCTATCGGTATACCCTTTGGATAAATTATGCCTGATCCCGCGCCGGTTATGGAGAGCGTCATGCCCACCCCCCCCTCCGATCCTGCCGCTTCCCGCTATGATATCGTGATTGCGGGAGGGGCGGTTATGGGCTCCTCGATTGCCTGGCATCTGGCAAAACATCCAAATTTTTCAGGTAAAATTGCGGTTATCGAGCCCGATCCAAGCTATCAGAAGGCGGCCTCCACCTTGTCGGCGGGGTCTATCCGGCAACAATTCTCGCAAAGCGTCAATATTGCCATCTCGCTTTACGGGATCACGTTTTTGCGCAATCTGGCCGAACATTTGCACGAAGTGGCCGATATTCCGGCCATCGGTCTGCAGGAAGGGGGGTATCTTTATGTCGGCGAAGCATCCGCCCGCACCGCTTTTGCGGTAAACAATGCCCGCCAACGCGCGATGGGGGCCGATATTGCCTTGCTTGATCCGCCGGAACTTGATGCCCGTTTTCCTTATCTCAACACCGACGATCTGGCGATCGGCTCGCTGGGCCTATCGGGTGAAGGCTGGTTTGATGGCGCAAGCCTTGCCATGGCCTTTCGCAAGGCGGCGCGCGCCTTGGGGGTTACCTATCTGCCGCACCGCGTGGTGGATTTTGTGCGCCATGGCGCTTCTCTCTCGCAGGTGGTGCTGGAGAATGGCACGCGCCTGAGC
>CAZGKS010000033.1:0-12742 GCA_964526275.1 uncultured Methylobacterium sp.
GGCAAAATATTTGCCATGCTCCGCCTTGATTTTATCGAGATCAGAGCGCCGATAAGCTTCTATCCACATGAAGATTTCTTCATCCGGGCTTTTGATTTCAAGCCCGCGCTGCACCGTGGAAACCTTCCACGAATCGGGAACCTGGAACGCCAATGTGGTCGAACCGGATTGCAACAGCGCGGTTTTGGCCAAAACCGGCAAGGTTGCAGCCAGCACCAACCCAACGATAGAAAAGACAAGCGCCTTGAGTTTCATGAGTATTCCTCCGCTAGAGCAATTCCAGCGAAAGTGGGAACCGGTTTCGCGTCCGGAATTGCGTTAAAACAAAGAGATAGAGCGTTTCAGGCGATTCAATCTTCGCCGGAAACGCTCTAACCACCCGTGCGATTTTATCTTGAGGGTTCCATCAAAACAAAACGCATTGTTCCACAAACACATTCGCGCAAATATGCGCCCCCAAAGCCCGCTGTCAAGCAACAATTCCACTTAGAGCGTGACGTGTTTTGATGAAAACAGATCCTGCGCTTATCTAATTGCAGAAGAACGCGTCTTTTGCTTTTTATGAATCCATCAACAGCAAAGACGCTCTAATTTCGGCGCTGTCCCCCTTTGCCCCCGCAGCTTTTACCCGTAAAAGAAAGCGCAAAAGCAGGAGCAACACATGACAGAACCTGTCCATATTATCGGCGGCGGCCTGGCCGGCTCGGAAGCTGCCTGGCAGTTGGCGCAAGCAGGTACCCCGGTCATCTTGCACGAAATGCGCCCCCTGCGCATGACCGAGGCGCATAAAACCGATCATTTCGCCGAATTGGTCTGCTCCAACTCCTTCCGCTCCGACGATAGCGAGCTCAACGCGGTCGGTTTGATCCACGCGGAAATGCGCGCGCTGGGCTCGCTCATCCTGCGTTGCGGCGATGCGCATCAGGTCCCCGCAGGCTCCGCCCTGGCCGTGGATCGCGAAGGCTTTTCGCAAGCGGTCTCGGCGGCCTTGGCCGCCCATCCAAACATCACGCTCTCGCGCGCGGAAATCACCGCCCTCCCCCCGCCAGAATGGGGCAGCACGATTATCGCCACCGGCCCGCTGACCTCCCCCGCTTTGGCGCAAGCGATTGGGGAGACCACCGGCGAAGACGCCCTCGCCTTCTTTGATGCCATCGCCCCGATCGTGCATTTCGAGAGCATCAACCGCGATATTGCCTGGTTCCAATCCCGCTATGATAAACCCGGCCCCGGCGGCACCGGCGCCGATTATCTCAATTGCCCCATGGACAAGGCGCAATATGAGGCCTTTGTCGCCGCCCTGCTGGCCGCCGAAAAAACCGAATTCCACGAATGGGAAGGCACCCCCTATTTCGATGGCTGCCTGCCGATCGAGGTAATGGCGGAGCGCGGGGTGGAGACCCTGCGCCACGGCCCCATGAAGCCTGTCGGCCTGACCAACCCAAACAACCCGGACCAAAAACCCTATGCCGTGGTGCAATTGCGGCAAGATAACGCTTTGGGCACGCTTTATAATCTGGTCGGCTTCCAGACCAAGCTGAAATATGGCGAGCAAAGCCGCATCTTCCGCCTTATTCCGGGGTTGGAGAACGCGGAATTTGCGCGCCTTGGCGGCATTCACCGCAACACCTATCTCAATTCGCCGCGCCATCTCGATGGCCTGTTGCGGCTCAAAGCCCGCCCGGATCTACGCTTTGCCGGGCAGATCACCGGCTGCGAAGGCTATATCGAAAGCGCCGCGATTGGCCTGCTGGCCGGGCGCTTTGCCAGCGCGGAACGGTTGGGGCGCACCCCCCTTGCCCCGCCAGCGACCACCGCTTTGGGCGCCTTGCTCAACCACATTACCGGCGGGCATATCGAAACCTTGCAGGCCGGTACGCGCTCCTATCAGCCGATGAACATCAATTTCGGGCTGTTTCCGCCCCCCTGCGAAGCCCCAAAAGGGCCAGACGGCAAACGCCTCAAAGGCGCGCTGAAGGCGCAAGCGCGCAAACGCCAGATCACCACCCGCGCCAAGGCCGATCTGGCGCAATGGATAAACGCGCTGGGGTAAGCGCACGCTTGCCTTCGCGCGCGCCTTTAACCGCGCGCACTCACCCGCGCCGCGCAATCTCGGCGCGTTGAACATCGGGCGGCGTAGCTTCCGCCTCCAGCAGCGCCAGCGCTTGGTCAAGCGGCATCACGGTTTGCGCCTGGCTGCCCAGCCGCCGGATGCTGACCGTGCCTTCCTCTGCTTCGCGCTTGCCGACCGCAAAGATCACCGGCACCTTGGCCAGCGAATGCTCGCGCACTTTATAGTTGATCTTCTCGTTGCGTAAATCCGCCCGCGCCCGCAACCCGGCCGCGAAGGCTTTTTCGGTCACAGCGAGGGCGTAATCCTCAACATCCGACGTAATCGGGCAGACAATCACCTGTTCGGGGGCCAGCCAGAGCGGAAAATGCCCGGCATAACTTTCAATCAAAATGCCCAAAAACCGCTCCATGGAGCCACAAATCGCCCGGTGGATCATCACCGGTTGATGCTTGGCGCCATCCTCCCCGATATAGAACGCGCCAAAGCGCTCAGGCAGGTTGAAATCCACCTGCGTGGTGCCGCATTGCCAATCCCGCCCGATCGCATCGCGCAACGTATATTCGAATTTGGGGCCATAAAACGCCCCTTCCCCGGGGTTGATGCCGGTTTTGATCTTGCCGCCGGAATCGCGCGCGATCTGCGCCAAAACCCGCGTCATCACCGCTTCCGCCCGGTCCCACAGCGCATCCGACCCCACCCGCTTTTCGGGGCGGGTTGACAGCTTGACCACCAGTTCATCGAAGCCGAAATCGGCATAAACCGACAGCATGAGCGTATTGATCCGCAGGCATTCGGCTTCCATTTGCGCATCGGTACAAAACACATGCGCATCATCTTGCGTAAAGCCGCGCACGCGCATCAGGCCATGGAGCGCGCCCGAGGGCTCATAGCGGTGCACATTGCCAAATTCTGCCAGCCTGATCGGCAAATCGCGGTAGCTTTTGAGCCCATGCTTGAAAATCTGCACATGGCCGGGGCAGTTCATGGGCTTGAGCGCGAACACTTTCTGGTCGGCTTCCGGATCTTGCGGGTTCATGAAAGCATGCGCGCTTTTGACCGCGAACATATTTTCCTGGTACCAGCCCCAATGGCCAGAGGTCTCCCACAAGCTTTTATCGAGCACTTGCGGCGCGTTCACTTCCTCGTAATCGCGGCGCAACCGGCGGCGCATATAGGCCACCAGTTGCTGGAACATGGTCCAGCCCTTGGAATGCCAGAACACGGTGCCCGGCCCCTCTTCCTGAAAATGGAAGAGATCCATCTCGCGCCCCACTTTGCGATGGTCGCGTTTTTCAGCTTCCTCGATCTGGAGAAGATACGCCTCCAAAGCGGCCTGATCGGCAAAGGCGGTGCCATAAAGGCGGGTGAGCATGGGGCGGTTGGAATCGCCGCGCCAATAAGCGCCCGCGACCTTCATGAGCTTGAACGCCTGCCCGATCTTGCCCGTAGAGGTCATATGCGGCCCCCGGCATAAATCGACCCATTCGCCCTGCGCATAGAACTTTATGTCTTCATCGCCCGGAATGGCATCCACCAGTTCGACCTTGAAAGCTTCCCCCCGCGCGGCAAAAAACGCTTTGGCCTCATCACGCGTTTTGAAGCTTTTGGTGAAGGGCGCATCCCGCGCGATAATCTCGCGCATTTTTTTCTCGATTCCAGCGAAGTCCTCTGGGGTGAACGGCGTATCGCGGTAAAAATCGTAATAAAATCCGTTCTCGATCACCGGGCCAATGGTCACCTGCGTGCCCGGCCACAGGCTTTGCACGGCTTCTGCCAGCACATGCGCGCAATCATGGCGGATAAGTTCCAGCGCGCGCGGATCATTGCGATCAATAAACTCGATTTTCGCATCGCGATCAATGGGGTCTGCCAGATCGCACACCACCCCATCGAGCGCCATGGCCACCGTACGCTTGAGCAGGGAGGGAGAAATCCCCCCCGCAATCTGGGCGCCGGTAATGGCTGGGGGAAAGGGGCGCGCCGCGCCATCGGGAAAGGTCAAGGTAATCATGGTTTCTCCTGCTCACTCCCGCAAACAAGGCGGGTAAGACGCTAAACTAAAAAGTATTTGCATGCCAAATCTGCCATGGCATGCCGCAGGCTTATAAACGGTTAAGCGTGCCCTTTGAAGCAGAATTTGCCGCAGACCCGCGCGAAGATGGCGCAGGAGAAGCCCGCTCCGGCGCAGCGATCACGGGCAAAGATACAGCTTGCCGCCCCGCATAATACCAATGGCCTTGGATGCGGGCGCATAAAGCCATGGAAAGGAACGAAAATATCTTATTTTCATCAAGGGATCAGATAGTTTCGTGACAAATACCAAAGAGTCCTTTTCAAGGGCCTTTGGTATAGGTGCTGCGCCACAAACCATAGCGCCAAGGCGTATACCACCGCGCCTGTGGCGCAATCGCCTCGCACACATAATCAAGCCCCGCCGTCCCCCCCGGGCGGCATCGGCATAACCGCGCAAAGCCCATCCAGCCGCCGGGCCAGATACCATGCGTTTCAACCGCCTCGATCATATATTCGGAACAGCTTGGCATATGTCGGCAGGTGCGGCCGATAAAGGCGGAAAGCGTATAGCGATACGCATAAACCGGCAGCAAAAACACCCGCCGTGCCCATTGGCGCAGCCGCAAAGCGCGAGCATGCGTCAGCATCGTTGAACGCGCAGGAAGCTTCATCTTGGCACGTGCCCTCGTTCAACACCGGCAAACAAAGCAACGGAAACAGACACAACCGGCATTATAACCCAATAAAATTGCATAGCTTCACACCCCCTCATGCCCGCGCTTTCAGCGCGTTTTCTACCGCTTCCACGGTTGCTTCAAATGTCAGCAGGGTGGAAGCATGGCGCGCCTTGTAATCGCGCACGGGTTCGAGCACAAACAAATCGGCCCAGCGCCCCTCCCGCGCAGACGGCACAGGCCCGCCCGTTTTAAGCATGGCCGCTACCTCATCGCGGATGGCGCGCAGTTCCGCCAGATCCGTGCCGATCACGTTGCGCGCCATAATCGCGGAAGCTGCCTGCCCCAGCGCACAGGCCCGGACCTCTTGGGCAAAATCCGCCACGTGCCCGCCCGCCATCTGCACATCGACCGTAACCGTGGAACCACATAATTTGGAATGCGCGCTGGCCGTACCATCGGGCGCAGCAAGCCGCCCCTGCCGGGGAATATCGGCGGCTAGTTCGAGGATACGGCGATTATAGAGATCATCAAGCATGAGGCCAATCTAGCGCGGCACCGGATAGATTGCCATAGCGTCTTTTATTTTGGCGGGCACCCGCTAAAACAAAAGACGCGTCCTCCACGCTAAAAATCAACGTTTTTATTCTGGCGGGCACCCGCTAAAATAAAAGACGCGCGCGCCTTTCCCTTCCCACGGAGCCTTGCATGTGGACCCAAACAACCCCTTTTGCCCCCCCCGGCACGAAAATCAACCTTGAGGAAGGCGCGGCCTTTACCCCCAATTTCGATGCCCAGGGCCTCATCGCGGCCATCGCGGTAGAAGCGCAAACCGGTGCCGTGCTCATGCTTGCCTGGATGAACGCGCAAGCGCTCGCCCGCACGCTGGAAACCGGCGATGTATGGTATTATTCGCGCTCGCGGCAAAAATTGTGGCGCAAGGGCGAAACCAGCGGCCACACCCAGCGCCTTGTTGCCATGCATACCGATTGCGACCAGGATGCGCTGGTGTTACACATCGCCCAACAGGGCCCCGCTTGCCACACGCAGCGGCAAAGCTGTTTTTATCGCAAGGTGGTGCTGGACGAAACCGGCCCGCGCCTCCATATACTCCAAGATCCGATACCCCAAGATCCGACGCCCATAGAGCGGGCAGAATAACCCGCCAACCCGCAACAACAGGAGGCAAACATGGCGCACCTTAAAGTAACCCGCGCGCTTGGGCGTGGAAGCTGGGGCCTGCACGCCGCCGATACCGCCCTGCTGACGCTGGAAGCGCGGCGCGGCGCGCAAGCCTTCGTCACCACCGGGGGGCTGGAAATCACGCGCCCGGATCTGGCGGTTACCTTGCGCAGCGGCGATGCGCTGGAGCTGGAAGATGGCCGCCTGATCGAGATCGTGGCGGCCACCGAAACCATACTCGAAGCACGCGGCGATGCCGATACCCTGTTGCGCTTGGCGCATCAACTGGGGGAGCATCACCAGAGCATCCAGATCGTGCAAGGCCGCCTGCGGGTGAGCGATAACCCTGCCCTTGCCCGCCTGATCGAGCAAGCTGGCGCGCAAGCCCGCGCGCTCATGGCCCCCTTCGATCCGCAAGGCGAGCCCGAGCTCGAAGCCGCCCAGACCGAACAGGCTGGCGGCTGTGGCTGCGGACACAACCACGCGCACGGCCATACGCATGAAGAGCATGCGCATGAAGATCACGCCCATGAGCATGACGCCCATGAGCATGGGCATGGCGGATGCTGCGGCGGCAAGCACACGCACACGCACACGCACGATCATGCACACGATCCCGCCCATGGCGATACCTGCTGCGGCGGCAAACACGGGCATGGGCACAAGCATACCCATGAACACGACCATGCCCACGACCATGGGCACGCCCACGCCCACCCGCATCGCTGACATGGCCAAACCTCCCGCCCAGCCCCGTCCGCTCGCGGTGCGGCTCAAAACCGCCCGCAAGCGCACGACCTCGCAGCAAAAATGGCTCACGCGCCAGCTCAACGACCCCTATATCGTCAAGGCGAAGGCCGCCGGTTATCGCTCCCGTGCAGCGTTCAAATTGCAGGAAATCGACGAGAAATACACCCTGCTCAAACCGGGCATGAAGCTGGTGGATCTGGGTGCCGCGCCCGGCGGCTGGGTGCAGGTTGCCTCCGAGAAAATCGCCCCCAAAGGCTTTGCCGAGGGCCAGACCGCGATTGTGGCGATCGATCTGTTGCCGATCGATCCCCTGCCCGGCGTCACGATGTTGCAGCTCGATTTCATGGCGCCTGAAGCCGATGCCCTGCTCCAGAGCGCGCTTGGCGGCAAGGCCGATGGCGTCCTCTCCGATATGGCGGCCAACACCACCGGCCACAAACAAACCGACCATCTCAAGATTATAGGCCTTGCCGAAGCCGCCCACGCCTTTGCCCGGCAGGTGCTGGTCACAGGCGGGTTCTTTTTGTGCAAGCTGTTCCAGGGCGGGGAAACCGGCGCCTTGATCACCGATCTCAAACGCGATTTTACGCTTGTTCGCCACGTAAAACCCGCCGCTTCCCGCGCAGGCTCCAGTGAGCTTTACGTGCTGGCCACCGGTTTTCGTGCCAACGTCTGAAACAGTAAAAAACATTTAAAATCAATAGAATATTGCAACAACCTGATTCAAATTCTCCACCACTTGAATCAAAATCTCACCCCCCTGAATCCCCCAGGAAGCAAAGCCCAGCCCTCAAGGTGAATCAGTTTATCAAGAACCTTGCGTAACCAGCACATCAAAAAACATCTAAAATTTATACAGAACAAACCGATAAACACTTTTCATGATTCATTTTATGCACATAAAAAACCCGGTCCTGCCCCTATAGCGTTTTTGCTGTTGATGGAACAATCAAGCGCAAAAGACGTTTTCTTTTCAACCAGATAAGAACCAGATATGTTTCCACCAAAACGCATCCTGCCCCTAAGGCAGCGCAATGGTCGCCACCACCGGCAAATGGTCTGAAGCGCGCCGCGCCAACGGACTATCATGCACCCCGAGTGTCTGGATCATCTGCGGTGGATTGGCGAAAATCCGGTCCAGCGACAGCACCGGAAACCGCGACGGGAAACTGGGGGGTGCCGGCATAATCCCCGCCCCGAAGGCAGGCCCGAAGCCATGGAGCACCGAGCGCCGCCCGCGCCGCCATTCGTTGAAATCCCCCAGGATCAAGGTCGGCACCGCCCCATCCTGTTCAAGCACGCGCAAGATCGCGCGGACCTGCCGCACGCGCGAATGGCGCAGCAAACCCAGATGCGCCGCAAGCACCTTGAACCGCCCATGCGGGTGATCCATCTCCACCAGCATCGCCCCGCGCGGCTCAACCCCCGGCAGATCAACCGGGTGCACCTGCATTGCGGCTCCCGCCCGCACCAGCACAATATTGCCGTGCCAGCCATGGCGATCATCCACCTGCCCGAAATGCACCGGCACCAAGCCGCAGCGCCCCCGCAAGCGCTCCAGATCGAGCAACCCGGCCCGCGCGCCAAAGCGCGTATCCCCCTCCTGGAGCGCCACCAGATCCGCATCCATCTCCGCGAGCACCTCGATAATGCGCTCCGGGTTGAAAACACCGTCCGTCCCCACGCATTTATGAATATTATAGGTGGCAACGCATAAACTGCGGCAAGGCCCGCCCGCAAGGCCCGCCGCCGCCGCAGGCCCAGCCCAAACCTGCCCGGCCCGTTTGCGCACAAACCTGCCCGCATAAACCCGCGCGATAGCGTTTTTGCTTTTGCGGGAACCCTCAAGCGCAAAAGACGCGTTTTTCAAGGCAAAGCGCAAAGTATGGCGCAGGCGTTGGCTCACAACAGATCGCAAATCAGACGTTCTGGAAATCAGCCTTGCTTTAAGGCCCAAAGAAGCGTTTTTATGGGGCATGATGCACGCAACGTACAAAAGACACAAAGACCGGAAACATGACAAGACCCCGCCCCAATCGGACACTTTGACAAAACACCCCTGCCAGAGCCCCCTCCTTATAGCGTGTTTTTGGGGGAAGGGCATCCACAAACCGACACCGCGATAGACTGAGATTTTAAACCCATGTCCATGGTATGGCTACCCTTTCTTGTCTGGAGCATCGCCGGAATAGCGCTCTTGGCCTGGATGCTGCCCGTGGCCCTCACCTATGCCCGCATCCGCCCCAACCGCGCCCGGCGGGAATATGCCCGCCCGCTCAGCGCCACGCAAACCACGCTCGACCGCTTGATCACCCCGCTTATGCACGCCCATGCTCCCCAATCGCCGGACCACCCCGCCGCCCCCGAGCCAAACGCCCCGCCAGATAAAAGCGGGATCCTTCTGCTGGCAGAAAATGTCCGCGCCTTTGCCGCCAGGGCCCACGCCGCCCGCATGGCGGAGCGCAGCCTTGATCTGCAATATTATTACTGGAAAAATGATCTGGTCGGCTCGCTTCTGGCGCGTGAGGTGATCGCCGCCGCCGATCGCGGCGTGCGTGTACGCCTGCTGATTGATGATTTCAACCTCCGCCCTACCGCCGATTCCGTGCTGCTGGCTCTGCACACCCACAAAAATATCGCCGTGCGGGTCTTCAACCCCTCGCGTCACCGCTCCAATCCGTTTCATCGCTACCTTGAAATGGCCCTGCGCCTCACCAGCGCCATGCGCCGCATGCATAACAAAGCCTGGATCAGCGATGGCCGGGTCGCCATTGTCGGCGGGCGCAATATTGGCGATGAATATTTCGATGCCCCCGGCGCCACCCATTTTCAAGATCTCGACCTGCTGATCGCCGGGCACGGGGCTTGGCAAGCGCAAAAGATTTTTGATCGCTACTGGAATTCCCGCGCGTCCCTCCCCATCGCCATGCTGCGCAAAGATACCCTGAACCGCCTCGCTTCCTTGCGCGAAACCCTCGCCACGCACGATCCTCGCCCCGCCGCCACCGCCTATATCAATGCGCTCAATCACTTCATGGCGCATCACAACCTGCACGCGGATCTGAACAGTTTGCGCTGGATAGAAGGGGTGAGCGTGATCGCCGATCCCCCCTCCAAAGCCGATGGCATCGGGCAAAAAAACTGGCTGAGCACGCGTTTGTACCCCTTGCTTAAAAGCGCACGCCACCAGCTCGATATCACCTCGCCCTATTTCATCCCCGGCAAGGCCGGCATGCAGATGCTGCACGCTGCGCGCAAGCACGGCACCAATGTGCGCATATTAACCAATTCGCTCGCGGCCACCGATGTCGCCATCGTCCACGGCGCCTATGCCCGCTATCGCACCCATTTGCTGCGTGCACAGATAGAACTGTACGAATTGCGCGCGCAACAGCGGGCGCGGATCTCGCTGTTTGGCTCCCGCACCGCCAGTTTGCACACCAAGGCCTTCCTGATCGATAACGAGCGCGGATTTATCGGTTCGTTCAATTTTGATCCTCGCTCCCATTCGATCAACACCGAGATGGGCGTGGTGTTTCAGGATAAGGCGCTATGCGCCCAGATCACGGCGTTGTTCAGGCAGCAATGCGCACCAGAAAGCGCTTACCGGTTGGGTCTGCAAGGCGAGCGCCTGGTGTGGTATGATGAGAGCGGAGAAGAAACACCGCCCGCAACCGGGCCTGCCCCCCATTCCGGCCTGACATTGCCCCCATCAAGCGCGCAAGAACCACACGCGCAACCACCAAGCGCGCCCGGCGCGTCTTTGCCCAGCCAGATCTTGTATCAAGAGCCCGACGCCTCACGCTTGAGACGCCTCTTCGCGGCATGGGCTGGCTGGCTCCCCATCGAGGCACAATTGTAAGCAACACCGGTGCAAAAAGCGCAACTGCGCCCTCAAAAGCCAACTGAAAAGCTATGCCTCCCCCGCAAGGCTATCGCACGCGCATCCCTCACGCCCCGTCCAGCGCGCCGATCTGGTGATCCATGGCGCGTGCGGGTTCCGGGCACCCCGCTTCCCCGACAATCCGCGCCGGAACCCCCGCCACGGTTTTGTTGGGCGGCACCCCCTGCAGCACCACCGACCCCGCCGCCACGCGCGCGCAATGCCCGATCTCGATATTGCCTAAAATTTTCGCACCCGCGCCAATCAGCACCCCATGGCGCACCTTGGGGTGGCGATCCCCCCGATCCTTGCCGGTACCGCCCAAGGTAACCCCTTGCAAAATCGAAACATCGTCTTCAATGACCGCGGTTTCGCCCACCACCAGCCCGGTAGCATGGTCTAAAAACACCCCTTTCCCCACGCGCACTGCCGGGTGAAGATCCGTTTGGAACACGCTCGAAGCGCGGCTTTGCAGCCAGAGCGCAAAATCCATCCGCTCGGCCTGCCATAAGGCATGCGCCAGCCGATGCGCATGGAGCGCATGGAACCCCTTGAAATAAAGCACGGCATCGAGCGCCCGCTTGCACGCGGCATCGCGATCCAGCACCGCCTGCAAATCACACCGCAACGCATGCCGATGCGCCGGATACGCCAGAACATGCGCGGCAAAAGCCGCCTCCAGCGCCGCAACACCAAGATCGCTATCGGCCAAGCGTTCGGCAACGCGGCGCGAGACCACCGCATCCAGATCCGGCGCGGCGAGAACCACGCGTTCCAGCCACGGTGCCATCACCGGATCAAGCGCGCCCGCTTGTGCCTCCCCCCGCACCCGGTCGAAATAAGGATCGCTTGGTGTCATAAACCCTCGCAAAAAACCATCCAAACCAAAAAAGGCACGATCCGCGCCCGTTCAGGCACACCCTGCCGCCGCCGTGAAACCGCTTCATGAACCCGTTTCAAGCATAAGGAGATATAAGCCACAACACCAGAGACGATGGCAGATCGACAAACCATACGCCCCACAAATACCCGGCCACGGTTAGGGCATCCCGCCAAGGCCTGTTCCAAGGCCTGTTCTAAGGCCTGTTTTGCGCAAAAAAATCGAGCACCGCCGCTTTATGCGTCCTGTCGCCCACCGCCAGGTTGTGGTCCCGCCCCTCGATAGCAAAAGCGCGCCCCTTGGGCAAAATTTCCGCCAGCGGCTCCGGGGCGCCCGCAATCGGGTCGCGCGTGCCCACCGCCACCAGCACCGGCATGGGCATCTGCGCCACCTCGAACCGCGTCATAGATTGGCGCGAGCCGCGAATACACGCCGCCAGCGCCCGCAAATCCTGCCCATTCCGCTCGGCGAAAGTGCGAAACATGATCTGCGTTGGCTCGCTCAAATGTTCCGGATGCGCGCTCTCCAGCGCCTCGGCAATACCAATGGGCAGCCCAAACCCATCCACCAGATGAATCCCCAGCCCCCCCATCGCCAGCGCGATAACCCGCGCCGGATACCGCGCCGCCAGTGTTGCGCCAATCCGTGCCCCCATGGAATAGCCCTGCACAAAAGCCCGCGCGATCCCCAGATGATCCAGCAGCGCCAGGCCATCCCCCGCCATACGCTCGACATGGTAGCTGGCCAGATCCAGCGGCTTATCTGAAACGCCATGGCCCCGGTTTTCAAGCGCTACGACGCGATATCCGGCCTCGGTGAACGCCTTGATCCAGCCGGGCATTTCCCAGTTAATCCGGATCAGCGAGGCAAATCCATGGATCAACAGCACGGTTTGCCCATGTTCGCGCTCCCCTTGCGGTGCAAGATCGCAATAGCCTAATTTCAGGCCATCATGCTGAAAAAATTGCAACATTGCCGCCGCCTTTCAGTTTTTAGCCTCCATAGGAAGCGTTGTTTGGTAAGCCTCCCCAGCCTTTTTTTCAAGGGCTCTCCCCGCTTAATCCAGACAAAAGCCACTGGATTTAAAATAGATTTGGCAAAACGAAAGGATTGTGTTAGGTACTGTCATCGACTTTGAAATATGACGGTTCCTGCCTTATGGTCTGGTATAACGTGCATCCCCAAAGATCGAACGGGCCGCAAAGCCCGGTTTTTCCGGGTAAATTCTTACCCTTAACCCTTGATCCTTGAAGGATACACCTATGAGCACCGGGACCGTTAAATGG
>CAZGKS010000034.1:0-10811 GCA_964526275.1 uncultured Methylobacterium sp.
CATACCCGCCCCGGCGCACGTGCCTTCCGGCGGCATTTATCGACCGAAGCGGTCAAGCCGGGCGCGGGGGCACAGGTGCTATGCGCAGCACTCGCGCTTCTTCGACCGGCCCGCGCGGCTTGAAGCGTTTGGGTGCAAACCACGTATAGGCCAAAGCCACCAGCAGAAACAGCACCGCCCAGATCAGCAGATGCTGCACGGTTTTAGCAGGCTCCGTGCGCAATTGGTGCCAGATGGCAGGCGCCACCAGCGCCAGTACCATCGCCCCGCTAAGGAGCGGAAACAAGGTATCGGCATAAACCCCGCGCCCGCTCAGCGCCAAAACCGCAACCATTCCCCCCAACATAAGCAGGATTATAACCGCAAGGCGTAATTTACGCATCAAGATCCATCCTCTATAGCCATGAACACCAACCGCGTATGCACTGCCTGCTCGTGCTGTCTGCTCCCGTTTCAGGGAGTTAAAGAGCCCGCTCACCACGCCTTTCATCGGCGTTAATATGTCTCTTTATAACGGAAAAAACCATGGCTGCCACGCCTTTTGATGACCTGCGCGCGCTGATCGCCGCCATGCCCGCCCCCGACACCATCCGCGCGGCCGGTATCTCGCTCCCTGCAGGTACACAGGCCCTTGCGCCGCTGGCACAAAAACTGGCGATGTGGCGCGAAAAACCTATTCTGCGGCCGCTGGTTGCCGTTTTTGCCGCCACCAACGGTTTTGCTGCCGCCGCTGGCGTTGCTGAAGCCATCGCGCAAGGCAAGGCGGAAATGGCCGCTTTGACGCAGGCCGAATCACCTCTGGCCAAGCTGTGCCAAACCCTCGATATCAGCCTCAAAGTGTTCGATCTGGCGATCGACCTACCCACCAGCGATGCCCGCAGTGCCGAGTCGCTCACAGAGCAAGCCGCGGCCGCCACCTTCGCTTTTGGCATGGAAGCGATTGCGGGCAATACGGATGTGGTTTGCCCCGGCGCGATTGGCGCGGGGTGTGATGTGGCGGCCGCGGCCCTGCTGGCGGCGCTATTTGGCGGAACCGCCGCCGATTGGCTGGCGGAGGACGATGTTTCCGGCACGCCTGCCCGCCCAGACCTTGCCGCCGCACAAGCGATGATCGCGCAGCACGCCCCCGCAAACCGCCCTATGCGGGTGCCAAACGCCCAAATGTCGCCCCCAGAGGCGCTTGATCCCCCGCTCGATCGCAGAAACGATCCCTTGGCGCTGATGCGCAAGATCGGCGGGCGGGAAATTGCCGCGATTGCCGGGGCTATCCTTGCCGCGCGGATCGAGCGGATACCGGTCCTGCTCTCCGGTTTGCCCTGCCTTGCCGCCGCGATGGTGCTGTTTTGCGAGGATGCGCGCGCGCTCGACCATTGCTTTCTGGCGCATCCCCTCCCCGGAGAGGGCATGCAGGCCCTGCTGGTTGCCTTTTCCGGCAACGCGGGCCAAACGCCCAGCGCGCCCCAAACGCTCCCAGCGCCCGCCGGGGGGCTGGCGCCGCTTCTGGCCTATCCGCTTTCCCGCCCCGACGGAACCGGCGCCGCGCTCGCGCTTCCCTTGCTGCGGGCCGCCGCAAGCCTTTCTGCCCCCGCCTGAAATCGAAATCAGGCGTTTATCTCGTTATTAAAAAACGCGTTTTTGCTTTTGATTGATCAATCAAAGGCAACAACGCTCTCCCCGGCAGCCTTATTCAATAAACGCACCGCATTGTTGCGGCGGGTCGTTCCCCCAAGGCATAATCGGTACGGTAGAGGTGGAATTTTTGGGGCTACCATCGATCAGTTTATCAGAATAAACCAGATAAACCAAAACGTTGCGCTTGGCATCGCAGCCACGCACAATCTGCATGCGTTTAAACAACAGCGAGCGCGATTGCCGGAACATCACATCCCCCTGCTCCGATTTCCGTTTGAAGCGGATGGGCCCAACCTGCCGACAGGCGAGCGAAATATCGGATAATTCCTCCGCCAGGCCTAAACCACCGGCAATGCCCCCTTTTTCCGGCACCGTATAATGACACGCCACCCCTTCAATATCGGGATCATCGATCGCATAGGTAGCCAGCTTGTCATCCGGGGTCAGCAGGCGGAACACGGTTGATTTACGAAAAATCAGATCCGGGCTTTGCGCCATGGCCGCCCCGGCAAACAGGTTGGCAAGCCACAGCCCGATCAGCCAAAGCCTTGCGCGCCGCATCAAGCGGGGGCGAAACAGCGGTTTGGGGGTCATCGGCGGGCGCTCCTATGCCTGTGCGCTGGGGCGTGCGGAAACCCTTGCATGCCAATCCTGAATATGGGGGCAGGTCTCCGGCACCGCAAGGCGTGCGCGTTTTAGAAAATCCACCGCGATTAAGGCGGTTATATCGGCGATTGAAAACGCATCCCCCGCCAGAAAAGGGTGCTTGGCCAATTGGGTATCGATCAGCGCCAGCGCGGCCAGCGCGCGCGGCTTGTTCGCCTCCCCCCATTCGGGAATTTGCGGTACCTCATACCCCGCCAAGGCCGGGTGCAAATGCCGAAAGGCATAGCTGATCGGCAGGTAAAGCTGAAGCTCGGCGCGGCGATTCCACATTTCAACGCTGGCCTGCTCACGGGCATTGCGTCCGAAGAGCGGCGGCTCCGGCACCGAAGCTTCGATATAGCGGCAGATCGCGACCGATTCGGTCAAGACCTCGCCATCTGCAAACTGCGCGAACGGCACCTGCCCCAGCGGGTTGCGCTGGAGCATATCGGGCGCTTTATGCTCGTTCTTGCCCAGATCGATGACAATAACCGGCACGGTAACGCCTTTTTCAGCCAAAAATATGCGTACGCGGCGAGCATTGGGGGCCCAGCCGCCATCATAGAGGGTTGGTTCATTCAAATGCATGGTTCTCTCCCCTTCCGTTGGCGGCGCAGGTCACCCCGCGCCGCAGCAGGATCAGGAGAACATATCTGCCGTAATGCCGGCATACCAGCCCATATTTTCGGTTTGCACCTGTTTTCGGTGGTCTGCCGTTTCATCAAGCTTGGAGAGGAAGGTTTCCGCCGCTGTGATTTTATCGGGCTTTGGCTCATAACGCCCGCCCACCTTCACGGTGTCATCCGGGGCGATCAGGCTCCAGCAGGTATTGGAATAGCGCGCTGGGAAGGTTGGCGATTTGGTAAGCTCACCCCTTATGCTCATCGCCGCCACTTTCGCCTGGCTATTGGCTGAAAACGCCGATTTCGGCATATCCCCGGCAATCGTGGCATCCCCCAGAATGGAAATAAACGGATCTTTGGCCGATTGCATGTTCTCTGGATTGATCGGGCAGTAACCGCTCTCATTGGCCAGCCCGGCATCGCGCGCGATCTTGCCGGCAAATTGCGCCGGGATCACGTTGACAAGCGCGCAGTTTTTATAGGTCTCAAACCCGGTGGTGACGGTCATGGTGGCAGGATCGACGGATTTCAACCCATCATGGACCTTGGGGCCCAGCCATTCCACCATGCCCGGATAATATTTCTCCCACCCGGCCTGGAACAAGGATTGCTTGGAGAAGCTCTCCTTGGGATCGATAATCACGATTTTCGCCTTGTTTTTTCCAGCTTTTTTGAGTGCATGCGCCATCATGGAAACGCGCTCATAGGGCCCCGGCGGGCAGCGATAAGGGTTGGGCGGGGTGATCATTACCACGAGCCCGCCATCGGGCACGGCATCGAGCTGCTTTTTGAGCAATTGCGTCTGCGGACCGGCCTGCCAGGCATGCGGCATTTTCAGCTCATGCTGCTGGCCCCAACCGGGCACGGAATCGTATTTGAGATCAATACCGGGCGAGAGCACCAAACGATCGTATTTGATCTTCGAGCCATCGGCCAGAACGACTTCTTTTTTGTCGCGGTCGATCGCGCTGGCCATTTTCTGCACGTGCTTGACGCCGTGATGAGTGACCAGTTTGGCATAGGAATGGGTGATTTCCTCAAAGGTTTTGAACCCACCCAGGTACAAATTGGAATGAAAACAGGTCGTATACGCCGCCTTGGGCTCGACCAGCACGACCTCAAGCGCCCCGGCGCTGTCTTTGGCAAGATAGCGCGCGACAGTTGCCCCCCCTGCCCCGCCACCAATCACGACAACGCGGGGCTTGGTTTTGCCCAAAACATGCGGCACAGATAAAACAGAAGAGGCAGCCAGCGCCCCGGTTGTAGCAAGCAGATGACGGCGGGAAAGCATCTTGGGCTCCTGTGGTTGAACCGAGGGGGGTGAAATATGGGTTAATGACGGGGCAGAGCTGCAAAATACGTCGCAAGAGAGGCAATTTCGGCATCGGTCAATTGCGCAGCAACGGTGACCATCACCTCGTTGTCTCGGTCTTTCCAACGATATGCATTCAGCACGGCGACAAACTGGTCTTCCGGCCAGCCGGTGATCGGCGGAATACCGCCCACCGCTTTTCCGGTTGGTAAATGGCAGGTCACACACAACGAGGACAGATATTCGCCAAAGGCTTTATCGCCCTTTACCGCCTTCGCTTTATTCGCCTTATCCGCAGCAAGGCGAGCAGGGTTTGCAGCGCCCCCTGCCCCTGGATGCGCGCCCGTTTGGGCATGGGCAGCAAGCGGTGCGGTTATCAAGAGCGCAAGCCCAAAAGCTGCGTTTGACCAGCCAGAGAAAACAAAAGCACGAAACACGCTGCACGCTGCCCTTATCATCAATCAACCTTCGGCCCTTTGCTGCCTTCTTCAGGGGTGACATCAACCACCCGCGCATGGCCTGTCACTTTTACTTCCACTTTACACGCTTTCATGCAAGGGGCTTTGTTCCAAAAGTGTTTTTCTGCCTTTTCGCGGTCGTCATCGTAGAAAGCGGTTTCGTTTGGCAGCTTGACCGAAGGAAAATTTTCTTTGCTCAACACGAAGTCATCTTTGACGACGCCGTTCATATTGAGCAAAAACGCCGTAATAGCGTAAACATCATCATCCGAGAGCGCGCGTGCATTGCCATAGGGCATTGCCCGCTTGATATAATCAAACACTGTGGACGTGTAAGGCCAGAACGAACCGATGGTTTTTTCCGGCGCCTCCTTTTTGAGCGTCCCCTGGCCGCCCACCAGAACCGGCCACCGCCCGACCGCCTCGCCAAATTCACCATGGCAGGAGGCGCATTGCTGCAAGAACAACGTTTCGCCATCCTTCACAGAGCCTTTGCCGGCGGGTAAGCCCGCGCCATCGGGGCGAATATCGGTATCCCATGCCGCCACTTCTTCCGGCAAAGCCTGCCGTCCCAAGCCGGTTTTATTGGCCGCAAAAGCGGGAACCGCAACAGCACTTGCCGCCACAAGCATGAGACATATCTTACGAAATTTCGACATTTTCCGTCTCCCCATTGGCGCGGACCAGCCATGTCTGGATGCCGTTATTGTGATAAATGGAATTGAGGCCGCGCACTTTGCGCAGTTCATCTTTGGTCGGCTGCACATAGCCGGTATCGTCCATCGCGCGGGATTGGATCATCAATTCGCGGCCATCCCAATCGAAATCGACATAAAACCGCGCAACCGAAAGTGGCAGCACCGGCCCATCGAGCCGCGCGGTTTGCCAGTTCTTGCCGCCATCGAGCGTGACATCCACCCGCTTGATCGCCCCGCGCCCCGACCAGGCCATGCCGGAGAGCACGTTGGGCCCCTTGAATTTGAGCGGCATTTGCGGCGAGGGGTTCGTGACCACCGATTTGGCATCCATGATCCAGGTGAAGCGGCGCGAGCGGCCATCGGCCAGCAAATCGGTATATTTCGAGGTCTCCTCGCGGTGGTGCCAGGGCTGATCGCCCACCTCGATCCGGCGCAGCCATTTGACCCACATATTGCCTTCCCAACCGGGCACAACAATGCGCAACGGATAGCCCTGCTCCTGCCGCAAAGCCTCGCCATTCATACCCCAGACCACCATGCAATCCTTCATGGCTTTCTCGATCGGGATGGAGCGGGTCATGGCCGCAGAATCTGCGCCCTCTGGCATGATCCATTTGCCATTGGTCTTCACCCCTGCCTCATCCAGCAAGGTCTTGAGCGGAATGCCGGTATATTGCACGTTATGGATCATGCCATGGGTGAATTGCGCGCCATTGAGCTGGGCGCCTTTCCATTCCATGCCGCCATTGGCCGCGCATTCAAGAAAATAGATCTTGTTCATCCGCCCCGGAAAGCGCTTCAGATCGTCCATTGTAAAGACAAGCGGTTTATCGACCAAGCCATTGATCATCAGCCGATGCTTGGCAGGGTCGATTTCCGGTGCGCCGCCGTGGTGACGCTCAAACGCGACGCCATTGGGCGTGAGGAGGCCATCGAGGGCGTGGATCGGGGTGAAATTGATTGAGGATTCACGGCTGGCGGTAAGCCATTCGACATCGCGACGGACCACGCCCTTCTCGAATTTAGAAGGTTTACCATAAGGATGCGCGGCCACGCTATCGCCCAGATAGCGGTTCCAATCCTGCACATCGGTAATCAGCGGATCCGGCTTGGGTGCCCCGCCTGCGGAGGCCACGGGTGCGGGCGGCTTGGGCGCTGCGGTTTGGGCCGCCGCGCTCCCGCCTGCCAGTGCAACGCCCGCCGCCCCGGCCAGAAACCCGCGCCGGGAGGCCCGCATAGGCGGCAATAGCGGGCTGGACAGGCCCACATCGCCCTCAATTGGTTGCCCGCTTGCTTGAAGGGGCCCGCCCTCCCTTTGGTGCCCGCTTGCTTGGGCGGACCCTGCCCGAACCGGGGTTCCAACCAGTTTGATCATTGTAAATTCTCCTTAAATACCAACAACCTTAACCGCATCAAGCGGGCGCGGGCTCACCGTTTTCTGCCCCGTCAGATAGTCGCTCACCACATCCCAGATTGGCGGGCCTTCTGTATTCTGGTTGATCGACGCCCAGCCCGCGACGCGGTATTCCTTGGAGGCCTCGATCGGCTTGCCCGAGGCCAGATGCGTCATGTTGGACACCCGGTTCCCCATCGCTCCATAAGGATTGATCGTAAAGCCCAAGCCCCCCCAGCGCTCCATATCCCCGCCCCCGTGCGCATAAGGATCTGGGTTGAAAATATTGTCGCCAATATCTTCAAGCACCGCCTTTAATTGTTCGCCCTTCATCGTGGTGCGATAACAATTGGGGTAGCTCATGGCGCAGGCATTGGTCAGGTCTTCAAAGGTAACGTCCTGCCCCGGTATCAGCGAAGCGCCCCAGCGCACCCCCGGTGAGAGCGCGATTTCTGCATCGCGCACTTTGAGCATTGCGTCGGTGAAAACATCATCGAGCGAGCCTTGGAAATTACCGCGCCGATAGAGCAAACCATCGGTTTTGGCGAGCACGCGCTTGAGGTCTTTCTCATAGGGTGCGCGGTGCTTGGCCACCAAGGCGGCCATTTCGGCATCAGGCGTGATGGCATCCGAGAAGATCGGGATAAGCCGATACGAGAACCCCTTGATCGCCTTGCCCTGGACATCGAGATCAAGCCTTGAGACAAATTTGCCATGGCTGCCCGTGGCAACCAGCAACGTTTTGCCCACCTGCAGCACCTCGGGCAGGGCATCATGGGTATGGGCGGTTAAAATAACGTCTATCCCTTTGACACGGCTTGCCATTTTACGGTCAATATCAAAGCCGTTATGCGAGAGCAGAACCACAAGATCCGCCCCTTCCGCGCGCGCTTCATCGACCTGCTTTTGCATTTCCTCTTCACGGATCCCGAACACCCATTTGGGGAACATCCAGCGCGGATTGGCGATTGCGGTATAAGGATAGGCCTGCCCGATCACCGCAACCTTGACCCCGCCTTTCTCGAACATCTTGCGGGGCTCGAACACCTTGTCCTCGAATTCGGTGTCGCGCATGTTTTGTGCAAGAAACGGAAACGGCAATTTGTCGGTAATCTCCTTGACCCGCGCTTCCCCCAGCGTGAATTCCCAATGCCCGGTCATGGCATCGGGCTTGAGCAGGTTCATGGCGTCCACCACATCCTGCCCTTTGGTTTGCAGCGCGGTCCAGCTATTGGTCCAGGTGTCCCCGCCATCGAGCAGCAGGCATTTGCCCTCGCCCCGCTCCGCCCTTATCCCCTTGATCACGCGGGCGATACGGTCAAACCCGCCCATGCGGCCATAATTTTTGGCCAAAGCGGCGAAATCTTCGTGGGTGAGCGCATACGCCATCGGCGATCCGGCAGGGATTTTATAATGATCCAGAAAAGCCTTGCCCGTAATATGCGGCATGAGCCCCTTGGCTTCCCCGCCCCCCAGATTGATCGAGGGTTCGCGGAAATAAACCGGCATGAACTGGGCGTGCAGATCGGTCACATGGATCAGCGTGACATTTCCCGTAGCAGGAAACCGCAAAATATCCGCTTCCGTGAGTTTGCCTGCCCCGGCCTGCTGTGCCAAGGAACCGCCTGCGCCTGCAACCAAAGCAGAAGCGGCAAGGCTAGAGAGAACGAATTCGCGCCGTGAGATCATACAAAGCCGTTCGCGCAAGCGGTACTTGCGCGCCTTCCAAGGGTTATCCCCTCCCGAGGGGTGTGACATAGCGCCTCTTGCAAACGAACTTGCTGAAGCGTCGTTATCGAAATGGGAGGGCGCCCATTTGCGCCCTACTCTCTATTATGGATAAAATTGCACCCAGCGAACCGAGGTTTCAGCCAACCGTGAGCTTGGATTTCGATTCGTACACCGAGCCGTCATCATCCTTCCACGCGAAGGTGAATTCCCCGCTCTCGGACGCCTTGTAAAAGAACGACAGATACGGATTGGCGGAAATAGCCGGGTGCCAGGTCGAGGTAAAGAACGGCTTGCCATTAAAAGACGCCGTGAAGGTGTTGATGATCTTGCGCGCAATGGTGGCGCCTGCGGCGTCTTTGCGTTGGCCGGATTCCATCTCGTGGCTGATCAGGGTCTTGATCTCAAGGATCTCGTCCTTTTTGGCGCTGGCGGCAACGCGAACGCGGGGGGTAGGTTTCGTGCTCATCGCTTCTCTCCCGTTTCTCAGCCGCCGCAGCCGCCAATGGTCACCTTGACTTGCGCCTTGGCCGTGTAAAGTTTGCCATCCGACATTTCCGCAAGCGCGATCACATTTTGCGTTTGCGCCAAGCGCATTCTTGCAGAAAGCGAGGCCTTGCCGCTTTGCGGTGTAAACGTGGCGCTCAAAATACCGGGCAGCGGATTGCCATCGGCAAAAACGTGAATGGCCTTCACATAATCGGCCTCACTCATCGGGCTTTCGACATCCACGCTCACGGGTACGACCAGCCCGTTTTCGGCGATTTGCGGTACATCCAGCTTGATCTTGCCCTCCATCGGCTTTTTGTCGCCGATCAGTTTCTTGATTTCGGCATCAACGGCCGCAACATCCGCCCAAGCCCTTGTGGGAACCAAGGCAATCCCTAAGGCTCCAAGGCCCATCGCAACCGATTGCCGCCGGGTTGCTGCTTTTAACGTGTTCATGTTTCCTCTCTCTCCTGCAAAGCAGGCCTAATGGTGGGGATTGACGGATCCCTTTTTTTGATAACACTCTTGCGAAGAACTTTACATATTTTTTTTTGAATGTAAAGTCATCTTCACTGTTCGACTTTGAGCGAATACAAACATAAAGGGGCGTCCAGCGCCCTTGCGGGAGGATTACATGAAAATCCATGCGCGCAAAGCGTATATGCCCTTATATGGGGCATTTTTTGGCCTTTTATTGGCGGGAGCAGCCCTGCCTGCACAGGCACAAGCGGTTATCGATACCGAAAAAGAACTCGAAAAATACCGCCAGATGGTCTCGGATCCCATGTCCAATCCGGGATTTTTGAACGTCGATCGCGGCGAATCACTGTGGAAAACCGCGCGTGGCACCAAAAATGTCAGCCTTGAGGGCTGCGATTTAGGCATGGGCCCCGGCAAGCTGGAAGGCGCCTTTGCCAAGCTCCCGCGTTATTTCAAGGATACCGACAAGGTGATGGACCTTGAGCAACGCCTCAAATATTGCATGGAAACCGTGCAGGGGCTCGATACCGCCGATGTTGTCAAGCGTCGGTTCAGCAAAGAGGGACAGATCTCCGATATGGAAGATCTGGTCGCCTATATTGGCAATAAATCCAGCGGCATGAAATTTGCGCCGCAAACAAGCCATCCCAAGGAACAGGAAGCCCTGGCCGTTGGCATGGCGCTGTTCAACCGCCGCTCCGATTCCATGGATTTCTCCTGCGCGACCTGCCATGCTGATGAAGGCCGCCGCATCCGCCTGCAAGCCTTGCCGCAGCTCAACAAAGCCGGCAAGGACGCGCAGGCCACCATGGGCTCCTGGCCGACTTATCGGGTCAGCCAAAGCCAGAC
The DNA here is from genome assembly GCA_964526275.1 of uncultured Methylobacterium sp. Lineage (GTDB taxonomy): Bacteria > Pseudomonadota > Alphaproteobacteria > Rhizobiales > Beijerinckiaceae > Rhabdaerophilum. The sequence continues at coordinate 10,308 of CAZGKS010000034.1, forward strand.
CCGCACCATGCAGCACCGGTTATGGGATTGTTACCGGCAAATGCGCAGCCCGGAGCCGGTATATCTTTCGGATGGCCTGACCGCGCTCACCCTCTATCTGGTCAAACAAGCGGAAGGGGGCGAAATTCAAGTCCCCTCGATCAAGCGTTAAGGAGGCTGCCATGATGAAACGCTTTTTCTATGCCGCTGTAATCGCCATGCTTTCCAGCACAGCCTTTGCGCAAACCAAGCCTGCATCCACCCCCAAGGTCGATGCCGCAACGCTTGAAAAATTCACCAAGGCCATGTGGCCCAAAACTCCGGAAGGTTGGGAGAAACGCGTCTCCTATGATGAAACCCAAGCTTCCTGCTCGGCTTATCTCAATGAGCCACCGCAGGCTGAAGCCGATAAAATCAAAGCGCGGGAACTGGCAACCGTGAAATTCCCGGCAGATGGCAATGTTCTCGGCGATTGGAAGGCGGGGCAAAAAATCGCCAATAACGGGCGCGGCGGTACCTTTACCG
>CAZGKS010000034.1:10821-12721 GCA_964526275.1 uncultured Methylobacterium sp.
GAATTAAGCTATGGAACGCTTGGGCCCTCTTTGCTCAATTACGGCAAACTCAAGAATTTCGCGCCTGCCGAAGCCAAGGCCGCTTATGCCAAAATCTATAATTCGATGGCGGTTTATCCGTGCTCGATGATGCCGCGCTTTGGCTATCACGCCTTCCTGACCGAACAGCAAATGAAGGATATTAACGCCTTTTTGTTTGATCCGGCCTCCCCGGTCAACAAATAAGCCCGCGCAAAGACCACACCGCGCCCACCAGCGAACCGGATGAAAAGCCCCTTGAACGGGCCTTCATCCGGTTTGATAAACCTTCTTGTTTGATAGACCTTCTTGAGCGGGGCAGATAAAACCCCAAGATAAAATCCCAAGATAAAACCCCAAGATAAAATCCCGCACATCAAATACCCAAGATCCTTGAAAAAGACTTTTTGGTATTCGTCACGAAACTATCGTATCCCTTTATAAACATAAGATAGTTTCGTTCCCATCAAGGGCCTTATGCGGCAGCATCCAAGGCCAGTGGTATAAAGCGTGTGTTGGTTGTGCGGATTGTTCAAAACATCGCGTTCTCAAAACCGCCCCACCGGGCGGTTTTTTGTTAAAATAGCCCTTCCCAAGCGGGGATCTTACCGCTAGCTTGATCAAAAATCAGATCAAGGGGGATACAACCATGGTGTTCGCTTCAGGCATGTTTGGTGCCGCACTTTCTTCTACGCGTTTACCTTTTGCCATACAGCGCACCGCGCGCCGGGTAGCCCTTGCCCTTATGTGGGGCGGGCTGGCGGGTGGCTTTATCCCGCTCATGGCAACCAGCGTCCGCGCGCAGGACTTCATCGGCGTGCTGACCGGGGGAACTTCGGGGGTTTATTACCCGCTTGGCGTGGCCTTGGCGAAAATCTATGGCGAGAAAATTCCCGGCACGCGTCCCAATGTGCAGGCAACCAAGGCTTCGGTGGAAAACCTGACCTTGTTGCAGCAAGGCAAGGGGGAGATTGCCTTCACGTTGGGGGATAGCCTGGCTGCCGCCTGGGCGGGCGATACGGAAGCTGGCTTCAAGGGCAAACTCGATAAACTGCGCGGAATAACCGCTATTTACCCAAATTACATTCAGATCGTCGCCTCCGCTGATTCCGGCATCAAAACGCTGGCGGATCTTAAAGGCAAGCGCCTTTCGGTTGGGGCACCTAAATCGGGCACTGAACTCAATGCCCGCGCTATTCTTGGCGCGGCGGGGTTATCCTATGCCGATCTTGCCAAGGTGGAATATCTCTCCTTTGCTGAATCCGTTGAGCTGATGAAAAACCGCCAACTCGATGCGACCTTGCAATCGGCCGGGTTGGGCGTCGCCTCCATCCGGGATCTGTCCACTTCCGTGGATATTGTCGTCGTTGAAGTGCCTGCCGCGATCGTCACAAAACTGGGCCCGCCCTTTATCACGGCGACCATTCCGGCCAATACCTATGGCAAACAGGCCAGTGCCGTATCCACAGCGGCGGTCGTCAATTATCTGGTCACGCGGTCAGACCTTTCCGAAGATATTGTCTATAAAATGACCCGCACGCTTTATGAAAACCTGCCCGATCTTCACGCCGCGCATGCGGCGGCCAAGACCATTGCCCTTGAAAAAGCCAATGAGGGCATGCCGGTCCCCTTGCATCCGGGGGCGCTGAAATACCTCAAGGAGCGTGGTGCGGTAAAATAAGGGCGTTGCCATGAAAGCCCCCACATCCCCCGCTCCCGCTGCCGCAGACGCTTCCCATGCCGCGCAAAATCTAGATCTGCCGCTGGGAGCCGAACTGCAAAACCCGGAACATGGCTTGCCAGAATCCTTCGGGACCGGGTTTGCAGGCCGGGCGCTGTTCTGGATCGCGGTTGCCTTTTCAACCTTTCAGATCATCAAGGC
>CAZGKS010000035.1:0-12571 GCA_964526275.1 uncultured Methylobacterium sp.
CCATGAGGACCGGCAAATCTGCTTTCAGCCATATTGAAACACTGTTCTGGGCGATCCGCGCGCGCGTGGTGTCGTTCATAAAGGCGCCGCCGCCGGTGGCGATCACCTGTTGATGTTCCATGAGCAGGCGCGCAATGACCCTGGCTTCGCCGGTGCGGAATTCTGCTTCCCCGCGCAAAGCGAAAATCTCCGGGATACTCATGTTGGCGGAAACCTCGATCGCCTGATCGCTATCGATGAAGGGCAGGCTTAGCGTGCGGGCCAAGCGCCGCCCGATCGAGGTTTTGCCCGCCCCCATCAAGCCGACCAGCACGATATGGCGGCCATGGAGGGAGGCACGCAGTTTTTGGGCGGCGTTCTCTGCCGCGTGTTTGCTTTCAGGATCGGGCTCTGGGTTGGGGTCTTGCACCTTCATGCCGCTCTTGTGGCGAAATTTTTGGGTTTTTTCCAGATGAAAACGTCCGAAATTTTATTTTGCGTGCTACATTATGGTTAACCAAATCGTTAGCCTGTGGCGAGAACCTCTCCTTATGCGCAAAATACGCCAATCCTTGCCGGTTGCGGCGAAACCTTCAGGGCCCAAACCTTCAGGGGTTGAACCTTCAGGGGGCAAACCAATGCCCGCGCCCAAGGCCGCTCCGCTTGCCGCGTTTCTGGCCATGCTGGCGGCGGAGCGCGGTGCGAGCAAGAACACGCTGGAGGCGTATCGGCGCGATCTGGAGGCCTATGGGGATGCGCTGGGCGTGCGCGCGCTTTCGCCGCTCACGGCCACGAGCGCGCATATACGGGCGTTTATGCGGCGCGAGGCGGATCAGGGGTTCAAGCCTGCAACCTTGGCGCGGCGTTTGTCCGCACTCAAGCAATTCCATGGTTTTTTGTATCAGGAGGGGCTGCGCCCGGAGGATCCAACGGTAACGCTGGAGGGGCCGCGCAAACCACGCCCCTTGCCCAAAACGCTTGGCGTGGCGGATGTCGAGCGCCTGCTAAGCCTTGCGCATGACCAAGCGGCGCAGGCCGATGTTGCTTCGGCGGCCGGTATAGCTTTGCTGCGCCGGGCGGCTTTGGTAGAATTGCTCTATGCGACCGGGTTGCGGGTTTCTGAGCTGGTTGGCTTGCCGGCCAATGCCCTGCATCCGGCGCGCGATACGCTGGTTGTGCGCGGCAAGGGCAACAAGGAGCGGCTGGTGCTGGTGACCGCGCGGGCCAAAGCGGCGGTATTGGCGTATCAGGAAGCGTATAAGCGCCAAAAAAACGCGCTGCAGAAGGGCAACAGCCTCCAAGCGCGGTTTTTGTTTCCCGCTGACGGGGAGAGCGGGCATCTGGCGCGGCAGGTTTTTGCGCGCGAGCTTAAAGGGTTGGCCGGAATGGCGGGAATTGCCGCCCAAAAGCTGTCTCCCCATACCTTGCGCCACGCCTTTGCCACGCATTTGCTGCAAAACGGGGCGGATTTACGCATTATCCAGCAACTTCTGGGCCATGCCGATATTGCCACCACGCAAATCTATACCCATGTGCTCGATGCGAGGGCGAGCGCCATGGTGCGGGATCTTCACCCGCTCAACGATTCCAACGATGCAAAAAACTGAAAACGCGCGCGGGCGCGGGGCTTGATGCGTTAGAGCGTTTTCCGCGAAGATTGAATCGCCTGAAACGCTCTATCTCTTTGTTTTAACGCAATTCCGGACGCAAAACCGGTTCCAACGATCGCTGGAATGGCTCTAGTTGCGGCGCTGATACAAAGGGTGAGGCCAAGGGTGAGGCATTTGGCGACAAATCAAATTGCGCGCGCGCTTTATTTGCAATAAAGACAAGCACACGAAAAAAGGAGTGAGCCGCCTGATGCGCTATCTCGATTTTGAAAAGCCTGTGGCAGAGCTCGATAGCAAGATCGCCGAATTGCGCGCCTTGACCGAAAAAGGCGGGGCTGCAACCGGGATCGGCGAAGAGGTTTCACGGCTGGAAGCCAAGGCTAAATCTGCCTTGCGCGACCTTTACGCCACCTTGACCCCCTGGCAAAAAACGGCCGTGGCGCGCCACCCCGATCGCCCGCATTGCCTTGATTATGTGCGCGGCATGATCGAGGATTTCACGCCGCTGGCCGGGGATCGCAGCTTTGGCGAGGATGCGGCGGTTATTGCTGGGCTCGGGCGGTTTCGCGGGCAGGCGGTTGCGGTTCTGGGGCAAGAAAAAGGCTCTGATACTGAAGCGCGGCTCAAGCATAATTTCGGCATGGCCCGGCCGGAAGGGTATCGCAAGGCGCAGCGGATCATGGAATTGGCAGATCGCTTTGCCCTGCCGCTGATCGCGCTGGTGGATACGGCGGGGGCTTATCCCGGTATTGGCGCAGAAGAACGTGGCCAAGCGGAAGCCATTGCGCGCTCCACCGAGGCCTGTCTGGCGCTGGGCGTGCCCAATATCGCGGTCATTTTGGGGGAAGGCGGCTCTGGCGGGGCAATCGCAATCGCAACCGCCAACCGCGTGCTGATGCTAGAACATGCCATTTATTCCGTGATCTCCCCGGAAGCGGCGGCCTCCATTCTGTGGCACGATTCGGCGCGGGCGCAGGAAGCGGCCAGCACCATGAAAATCACGGCGCAAGACCTGCTGCGGCTTGCCGTTATCGATACGGTGATTCCGGAGCCAATGGGCGGGGCGCATCGGGAACGTGATAGCATGATTGCCACAACCGCCGATTATATCGCCAGCGCGCTGGCGTCTCTGGGGGGGATGAGCGCGGAAGCCTTGCGGGAAGCGCGGGCGGAGAAATTTCTGGCGATCGGTCGAAAGCTGTAAACTTCACACTTTCTTTAGGGTAATCAGATTTTAAACAACGAGGCAAAAAAAACGCCGCATTTTGACGTATCATACGCCTGTGCCTTTTTCGCAAACCGTGCTCGGCAGCAGGGCGCGCAAAAGGCTTCCGGCAAAATAGAAGGCAGATGTTATGGTTGCACCCCGTATCCAAACCAGCCTCTTCGCCTTGGCTGTCCTTGCGACGGCAGGGCTGCTTTCGGGCTGCAATGATCCTGTCAGCATGGCAGGTAACGGGCGGCATAATGTGCCTGTTTCGGGTAAAACCCAATCGCTGATGAGCCAAAAGAACATGCTCGCCTCTGCGCCGATTCTCATCCGCACGTTCAAAAAGGAGAGCGAGCTTGAGATCTGGAAACAGGATGCCAGCGGCCAATATGCCTTGTTGCGCACCTACCCGATGTGTCGGTGGTCTGGCCAGCTTGGGCCAAAACGCAACGAGGGCGATCGCCAGGTGCCCGAAGGGTTTTACGCCATCACGCCGGGGCAAATGAACCCCAATTCGGCGTATTATCTGTCGTTTAACGTTGGGTATCCGAACGCTTATGATAGAGCTTATGGCCGCTCCGGCTCGCAAATCATGGTGCATGGTGCCTGTTCGTCGCGCGGCTGCTTCTCGATGACCGATGAACAGATCGCCGATATTTATGCGCTGACCCGGGAGGCGTTTGGCGGCGGGCAGAAGGCGATCCAGATGCAATCGCTCCCCTTCCGGATGAGCGCGGAAAACCTTGCCCGCTATCGCAACGATGACGACATGCCGTTCTGGCGCAACCTCAAGGAAGGCGCAGACCATTTTGAGGTCACAAAGCGCGAACCCCAGGTCGCGATATGCGGCAAGCGCTATGTTTTCAACGCCCGCGCAGAAAATGGCACGCTGGAAGCCAGCGCCGCTTGCCCGCCGCTCAGCCGCGATGCCAGCGTGGAAAGCGCCGTGGCGGCCAAAGCCCAAAGCGATGAGCAAAAAGTGGCCAGCTTGGTGCAGGCGGGCACTAAATCCTTCCGCCGGATTTATCACGATGGCGATCAACACCCCGCTTTCAGCATGAATGGCATGGTCGCGATGACCTCTGAACCCGGTCTCCCTGTCCGCCCGGTCAGCAGCAGCGGGGTGCGGGAGCCTGAACTTATCTCGCGGCCCGAAGCTTTGGCGTTTGGCGGGGTGGATGTGCCGCGCGATGAGGCCAAGGGGTTGAATCGCACCGCTTTGATCGCCAAGGCGGCGGAAATCAAGCGGCGCGAAGACGCCGCGCAGGCGCTGGCTTTTGCGCCGAAAACCGAGGCCAAGCCTGAGGCCAACAAACCTGAAACCAAAGCTGCCACTGCCGTCTCCAACGCGGTCTCTGCCCCTGCGGGCAAGGCGGTGCCTACGGCGGCGGGGGTGAAAACCTCCAGCCTTACCCCTTCGAGTCTTGCCCCTTCGAGTCTTGCCCCTTCGAGCGGTGCCCCTAAAGGGGTAGCGGGTGCGCCGGTGGAGACTGCCGGTGCTGGCGATAAGGCGCCGCAAGGTGATTCGGTTTCTCCGTTTTCGCATCTTGCAGGCCTGATGCCGACCATGCCCGGTTTAGGGTTGTTTTCGGCAAAAGAACCCATGGAGCAGGTTGTGGCTCCCCTGCCGCCGGTCAAGGCGGCCCGCTAATCGCGGTATCCCGCGCAAGTCCGTTGCGGCATCCTGCGCGATCTTTCGTGCCGCATCCCTTGCCGTCGCCAGCTCCCTTGCGTCCGGGCGGGGAGGGCGGATAATCCCTTTGGCCCTGCCCCTCCATTTGGATAGCCGCTATATAGTTTAGGTGTAAGCAAAAGTCAGGAAAATATAGTTTTGAATTGTCTTGATTTTGCGTTTTCAGGGCTGGCTTGCCGCGCCAAGTCCTTTTATAGGCTTGGGCGGCGGGGTCGTTTATGCTTCATCCGTTCTCAAGGGCCCGCCCCAACCGAAAGAGGGGAATATGCGCCGTTCCATCCGTTTCGTTTTTCGCGGGGTCGTTCACGATCTTACCCATTTTGAACCCACCCGGACCTTGCTCGAATGGTTGCGCGAGGACCAGCACGCCACCGGCACCAAAGAAGGGTGCAGCGGCGGGGATTGCGGTGCCTGCACCATTGTCCTTGCGCGGTTTGAGGATGGGGTATTGCGCTATGATCCTGTCAATGCGTGTATCGCCCTGCTCGGGCAGGTAGATGGCGCCGAAATTATCACGGTCGAAGATTTGGCGGAAGGGGGGCATCTGCACCCTGTCCAGCAGGCTATGGTTCAGCATCATGGCGCCCAATGCGGGTTTTGCACAGCGGGCATTATCATGAGCCTGTTTGCGGCGTATCACGCGGACAAACCGCTCGATGTTGCCGGTATCAATGAATGTCTGGCGGGGAATTTGTGCCGCTGCACCGGGTATCGCCCGATTCTCGATGCCGCTTCCGAGGCGTTCGCGCGCGAGGTTAATGATCATTTTGCGCGCGATGCCGCACACCGCATCGCCCGGCTGGAAGCCTTGCACGATCCGCGGGACGCGATGATCGGGGAGGGCGCGCAGTTTTTTGCGCTTCCGGCCAGCCTGGAGACGGCGGCAGAGCTGGCGGCGCAGAACCCGGAGGCCACTGTGCTCGCCGGGGCCACGGATGTCGGGTTATGGATCACCAAGGATCTTGAACCGCTTCCCCAGATTATCGCGCTCTCCCGGGTGCGCGAATTGCGGGAAATCCGTGAAACGGCCGAGGGGGTTTATCTGGGGGCGATGGTCACACATCGCGCCGCCCTGCCGGTCTTGACGCGTCTCGATGCCGATTTGGGCGCGTTGATGCAGCGTTTCGCCTCCCGCCAGATTCGCGCTTTGGGGACTATTGGCGGCAATATCGCCAATGCTTCCCCCTTGGGGGATTTACCCCCGGCCTTGATGGCGCTTGGGGCGCGGCTGCATTTGCGCCATGGCAAAACCACGCGTGATCTGCCTTTGGAAGAATTTTTCATCGCCTATGGCAAGCAGGCCAAGGCCCCTGGCGAATTGATTGCCGGGGTCAGCATCCCGGCTTTGGGCGCGGATACGCATTTTCGCAGCTTCAAGATTTCCAAACGCCTCGATGAAGATATTTCGATCGTCACTGCTGCGTTCTGCGTGCAGCTCGACGGGCGGCAGATCCAAAGCGCGCGGATAGCTTTCGGCGCGATGGGCGGGGGCATTGCCCGCCGCGCACGCCAAAGTGAGCAAGCTTTGGTCGGATGCTCGATCGATGACCCGGCCAGTTGGGACGGCGCCTTGCGCGCGCTGGGCACCGATTATTCCCCCAGTGACAATCCGCGCGGGAGCAGCCATTATCGGGCGCGGTTGGCGCGCGCTTTACTCGGCAAGGCGTTGATCGAGATCAGCGGTGCCAGCGGGCGAACCCGCCTGATGCGGCGCGGCGAAAACGCGATTACGGTTTAAGGGAGGCAAACATGAGCGACAGCTTGACACCCGATGTTGTGCAACAGCCACTGGCCCATGACAGCGCCGTTTGGCATGTTACGGGGCGTGCAACCTATACCGATGATATTCCGGAGCCGCATGGCATGCTGCATCTGGCGTTGGGGCTTTCGCCGCAGGCCAATGGGCGGCTGGTTTCGCTCGATCTGACCGCCGTGCGGCAAAGCGCGGGGGTTGTGGCGGTGCTCACCGCCGATCAGATTGCGGGCAAAAATGATGTCTCCCCCATGCTGGGCGATGAGCCGATGCTGGTCAAGGATCAGATCAGCTTCCATTCGCAGCCGCTGTTTATTGTCTGCGCCACCTCGCGCCAGGCGGCACGAAAGGCCGCAAGGCTGGCACAGGTGCAGATCGAGGCGGCACCGCCCGCAGTGGATATTGCCGCCGCGCTGCAAACCGGAGAAACGGTTCTCCCCGATTACGATTGGGTGCGCGGGGAGCCCGATGCCGCCCTGGAGGCCGCGCCGCATCGTCTGCAGGGCGGGTTGGTGATCGGCGGGCAGGAGCATTTTTATCTTGAGGGGCAGATTGCTCTGGCGCTGCCGGGCGAAGGGCAGGAGATGTTTGTCTATTCTTCCACCCAACATCCCAGCGAGGTGCAGCATATTATCGCGCGCGTGCTGGGCGTGCCGGATCACAATGTCACGGTGGAATGTCGCCGTATGGGCGGCGGGTTTGGCGGCAAGGAAACCCAAGCCAGCCATTGGGCGGCTTTGGCAGCTTTTGCCGCGCGCGCAACGGGGCGGCCGTGCAAATTGCGGCTCGACCGCGATGATGATTTCATGCTGACCGGCAAACGCCACGACTTCCTGATGAATTTCGATGTCGGCTATGATCCCGAAGGGCGCTTGACTGGCGTTGCGTTCGAGCAATTGGCGCGGTGTGGCTATTCGGCGGATCTATCCACCGGCGTGTGTGACCGGGCGATGTTCCATGCCGATAATGCCTATTATTTGCCCCATTCGCGCATTCAATCGCGCCGGCTCAAAACCCATACCGTTTCCAATACCGCGTTTCGGGGCTTTGGCGGCCCGCAAGGGGTGCTGGCGATCGAGCGGATTGTCGAGGCGATTGCCCATGCCACGGGGCGGGACCCGCTGGATGTCCGCAAGGCGAATTTTTATGGCGAGGGGCGCCAGGTTACCCCTTACGGCATGGAGGTAAAAGATTACCCGACCTTGCTGCCGCTGGTGGAATCGCTGGAGGCTTCCAGCCGCTACCGGGCGCGCCGCGCGGAGATCGAGGCGTTCAACCAAACCTCGCGCATTATCAAGCGCGGGATTGCCCTTACCCCGGTCAAATTCGGGATTTCGTTCACGCTCAAGCATCTCAACCAGGCAGGCGCGTTGGTGCATATTTATTCCGATGGTTCGGTGATGCTCAACCATGGCGGCACCGAAATGGGGCAGGGGCTTTATCTCAAGGTGGCCCAAGTGGTCGCGGAAGAATTCGGCATCGCGATTGACCGGGTGAAAATCACTGCGACCAATACCGCCAAAGTGCCCAATACCAGCCCGACAGCGGCTTCCGCCGGGGCGGATCTCAATGGCAAGGCCGCGCAAGCGGCAGCGCGCACCCTGCGTGAGCGCATGGCGGGGGTGATGGCCGCGCGCTTTGGCGGTCATGCCAGCGATGTCGTGTTTGCGCGCGGGCAGGTGCATCTGGGCACGCATGTGCTCTCGTTCAACGAGCTGGCAAAGGCTTCGTATCTGGAGCGGGTGTCGCTGTCCTCGACCGGGTTTTATGCAACGCCCGGCATTACATGGGACCGCAACACCAAGAATGGCCAGCCGTTTTATTATTTCGCTTATGGTGCCGCGTGCACGGAAGTCGTGATCGATACCATGACCGGCGAAATGAAGGTTCTGGCGGCTGATTTGCTGCATGATTGCGGGAATTCGCTCAACCCGGCGATTGACATTGGCCAGGTGGAAGGAGCGTTCATTCAGGGCATGGGGTGGTTGACGACCGAAGAGCTGGTCTATGATTCCGCTGGCAAACTGCGCACACACGCCCCTTCCACCTATAAAATTCCGGTCGCCTCGGATATGCCGACAAAATTCACCACCAAATTGTGGGATGAGCCCAACCGGGCGGATACGGTTTATCGGTCCAAGGCGGTGGGGGAACCGCCGCTGATGCTGGCCTGTTCGGTGTTCTGCGCCATTGTCGATGCCGTGCATTCGCTGGCGCCCGGCAAGCAGGTGGCCCTGCGGGCCCCCGCCACGCCGGAGGCTATTCTCGATGCGTGTGATTACGCGCTCGGGCGCGCCCTTTAATGGTGCGCGCAACAGGGGAGCGGTGCAGATGAGCGTGTGGGGGCGGATCCTTTCGGCGCTGCAAAACGGCGAGAGGGCCGCCCTGATCAGCGTGCGTGCGGTAAAAGGTTCGGCCCCGCGGGAGGTTGGCGCGCGGATGCTGGTGCTGGCCGATGGTCGCTATTCGGGGACGGTCGGCGGCGGTACGCTGGAATGGCAGGCCATGGCGAAAGCGCAAGCCATGCTGGCGCAATTGCCGGATGGCGGCGGGGTCGTGGTGCCGTTTTCGCTCGGGCCGGATCTTGGCCAATGCTGCGGCGGGCATGTTGAGCTGTTGATCGAGGCCTTTGCCGCGCAAGATGCCGAATGGATCGGCCCGCTTGGCGCCTGCGAGGCGGCGGGGGAAATCTTCCAGGTCCGTGCGGTGCCTGATGCGCGCGGGGTGTGGTGCCGTTTTCTGGATACGTCTTTGAGCGGGCTTTCTGGGGCGGCTCTTCCCGCTCACATGGTGCAGAGCAAAGGCGCCAGCACACGCGCTTTGGCGGGGCAGGCCCCTGCTGTGGCCGGTGATTTTCAGGAGATCTATGGCGAAAGCCGTCTACCGGTGCTGCTGTTCGGGGCCGGGCATATCGGCCGCGCCTTGGCGTTGGCGTTGGCGCCTCTGCCGATGGCCGTGCGGTGGATTGACCCGCGCAAGGACGCGTTTCCGGGGCATTTTGCGGCCAATATCACGCCGGTTTGCGCGTTCGATCCCGTGGCGGAAATCAAGGCGGCGCCAGCGGGAAGCGTGGCGCTGGTGATGACGCATAGCCATGCGCTCGATCTTGAAATTGTCGCGGCGGGGCTGGCCGGGGATGCGGTGCACGCGATCGGGCTTATTGGCTCGCACACCAAAGCGGCGCGGTTTGCGAATCGCTTGCGCGAGCGCGGCTTGGCCGATGCTGCAATGCAGCGTTTGATTTGCCCGGTCGGGCGCACGGATTTAGGCAAAAATCCGGCGGTGATTGCGGCGTCTCTGGCTGTTTTTTTGCTTGAAATGCGAATTATGGCAGAAAAAGGGCAAAAAAAGCTTGATCTAAAGTCGAATTTGCGTTCGTCTGGGATCGCGTGACGGGGGGAGCGCTTACATCCCTCATCTTTCGCCTTGAAGGGGGAAACCATGTCTACATCCGTTCATCCGGTTGACGAGGTGCTACCAACGCCGCGTCTTGCCGCTTTGGGTATCCAACACGTTTTGGCTATGTATGCGGGCGCGGTGGCGGTGCCGCTGATTATCGGTCGCGCGCTGGGGCTTACGCCGGAGCAAGTGGCGTTTTTGATCAATGCCGATCTGTTTGTGTGCGGTATCGCCACGCTGATCCAATCTTTCGGTTTTGGCAATTTGATCGGTATTCGCCTGCCAGTGGTGATGGGGGTTACCTTCGCAGCGGTTGGCCCGATGCTCGGCATGATCGATGCCGGCAAGGCGGCCAATATTGCCAAAGAGGAAACCTTGCGCACCATTTATGGCGCCGTGATCGCCTCGGGTGTTTTCGGCTTCCTCATCGCGCCGTTCATGAGCCGCATGTTGCGGTTTTTCCCACCGGTAGTAACAGGCACGATTATTCTGGTGATTGGTATCACCTTGATGCGGATTGGCATCAACTGGGCGGCGGGGGCTCCGTCAGATACCATGCCCGGCTATGGCGCGTTGCCGCATTTGGGCATTGCCGCCTTCGTGTTTGCGGTTATCTTGATCTGCACCAAATACGGCAAGGGGTTTGTTTCCAATGTTGCCGTGCTGATCGGCATTGTGGCCGGGGCAGCCCTTGCAGCTTCGCTCGGGATGATGAGTTTTGACAAGGTTGCCAAGGCTTCGTGGTTCGAGGTTGTGATGCCCTTTAATTTTGGCATGCCGATTTTCGAGCCGGTATCCATTATCTCGATGTGTTTGGTGATGATGATCGTGCTGATTGAATCGACCGGCATGTTCCTAGCCTTGGGAGAAATCACCGGTCGCAAGGTTGGGCCGGAAGATCTCAAGCGCGGGCTGCGGGCCGATGGCGTTGGCGCAGTACTGGGCGGTATTTTCAATACCTTCCCTTATACCTCGTTTTCGCAAAATACCGGCTTGGTGGCGGTTACCGGCGTGCGCTCGCGCTTTGTGTGTGTGGCGGCGGGGGTGTTTTTGCTGCTGCTCGGGCTGACCCCGAAAATTGCGCAACTGGTTGAAGCTGTGCCGGTTTTCGTGCTCGGCGGCGCAGGGATCGTGATGTTCGGCATGGTGGCCGCTACCGGTGTCCGGATTTTGCAGGCGGTGGATTTTGCCAATAACCGGCATAATCTGTTCATTGTCGCCATTTCGGTCGGTTTTGGCATGATCCCGATGGTTTCCGGCAAGTTCTTCCAATATATGCCCAAAGCCGTGGCGCCCTTGTTCTATTCGGGGATCATGTTGGCTTCCATTGCGGCGGTTGCGCTCAACTTCTATTATAATGGGGCCAAGCGTTCGGCGGAAGAAGCCGCACGGGATGCCGCAGCAACCAGCCTTGGGCACGAATAAAACCAACGCCTTTTCCGATCAAGCGGTTGCCGGTTGATCGGAAAGCATGCGTTCAACGATAAAAATAGAGCGTGTGATCTCGATCCATCCGATCGAACCGCGCTCGAAGCGGAATGCCTCTGGCGACAGGGGCATTCTGTTTTCGCACATCAGAAGACCCAGGATCCGCCGGTCCTCGGTCTTAATCTATTGGATTTTTAATATTCATCAATGTTTTTAACCTGTTGTTCTTTCTCACCTTCCGGGTAGTCGTTTTTTTGTTTTTTATATTCCGGGCATTTTTTCTTCTGAAAAGCATAAATATCGCGGTTTCAGGCTAACACTTTTTATACGGGCGAGCGAGCAAGGTGCCGCTCAATCAGCGTTCCCGGAATTCTGGTTACATGTCATGGCGTTGATCGAGAGAGGCGGTTGGGGCCAGGACACGATTTTCGGCGGCAATGATAATGACTGCCTCGATGGCGAATATGATACGGATATCCTCTTCGGGGAAAATGGCGATGACAGGCTTATCAGCCGTGATGGCCGGGATACCCTGGATGGCGGTGCTGGCAACGACACCTTTTATATCTATACCAATCAGGCGACGATTATTGAGCGCTATGAGGGCGAAATTTTAGGCGGACGGACCCTCACCGGCGTGGGGCGCGCCGATAACGTTATTACGGGATTGGCCAATTTCACCCTCGGCGTGACCAGCGGCAGCGCCAATGTCGAAAACCTGACCTATACGGGGATACTCACGCAGCCTGGTGGAACCTATTCCAATTTTATCGGTACGGGCAATAGCCTTGACAATAGGATCACCGGCGGAACGGGGGACGATTCGCTTATGGGCGGTGGTGGCTTTGACACCCTTCGGGGCGGGGATGGCAATGATACGCTCTCTGCCGGGGGCGATACACAAAATACTCTTGAGAGATACGATGACCTGTTTGGCGGGGCGGGGAATGATTTGCTGAACGGAGATGATGGTCTCAATCTCCTGATGGGTGGCAATGGTTCGGATACGCTTAATGGCGCAGGGGGCACGGATGTCCTTCGAGGTCAAGATGGGGATGACCTGCTCAATGGCGGTGCGGGCAGTGATTGGCTCTATGGTGAGGGCGGTACTGACACGGCCATTTTTGCAGGGAATCGCAGCGAGTATGCGATAAGCTGGGAAGTTATCGACGGTGAAACATTTGCTGTCTTTACACATTCTGTTGTGTCTGCAAGCGGCGTTACCACAACCGAAATTGACAAAGCCCTTAATGTAGAAAAATTCAAATTCAATGATACACTACACGATTATTCTGAGACACTTGGCCCGACTTCCGGAGATGATAGTCTGCTCGGTACACTTTATAAAGACATCATCAATCTCGGAGATGGGAACGATACCTATATGGCGCTTGCAGGTGATGACAGCGCAATCGGGGGGGCGGGGAATGATTGCATCGATGGCGGGGCGGGGAATGATACGCTCGATGGAACAGCGCGTATCGACACGCTGAAGGGGG
>CAZGKS010000036.1:0-306 GCA_964526275.1 uncultured Methylobacterium sp.
CACAACCTCTTGGATGCGCGTATCGGGGTTGAAGCGAAGAATATAATCCTTGTCGCGCGTGAACAGCTTATGCGCCCGCAAGGCCGCGTTGACATGATGCACCAAGGTGGAATTGACCGCATCATAGAGCGAGCCTTCCTTGAGAAGCCCGGTCTCTTCCATCAGGCGCTCGATCTCCTCATTCCCCGCTTCGGTCAGATGGGCAGAGCGCGCCTTTTCATCGACCTCATAATGCATAGGCTGCAATTTCAGCACCAAGGCATCGAGCGTGTTATAAAGCTCCGAGCGGTCTTCGGTAGGGCCAGA
>CAZGKS010000036.1:321-12508 GCA_964526275.1 uncultured Methylobacterium sp.
TAATGAGCGGCGTGCGCGCTTCATCAATCAAAATCGAATCGACCTCATCGACAATCGCAAAGGCATGGCCGCGCTGGGCCATCTGCGCGAACTCGTATTTCATGTTGTCGCGCAGATAATCGAACCCATATTCGTTGTTGGTGCCATAGGTAATATCGCACGTATAGGCGGCGCGTCGCTCTTCATCATCCAGCCCGTGAACGATAATCCCGACGCTCATCCCCAAAAAGCGATAGATCTGCCCCATCCATTCGGCATCGCGCCGGGCCAAATAATCGTTCACGGTCACCACATGCACGCCATTTCCGGCGAGCGCATTGAGATAAACCGGCAAGGTTGCCACCAAGGTCTTGCCTTCGCCGGTTTTCATCTCGGCAATATCGCCATCATGCAGCACCATGCCGCCGATAAGCTGCACATCGAAATGCCGCTGCCCCAGCGCGCGTTTGGCCGCTTCCCGCACCGTGGCAAAGGCCGGCACAAGCAGATCGTCGAGCTTTTGTTCGCCTGAAGCGAGCGCAGCGCGGAAGGTTTGCGTCCGCTCCGCAAGCTGCGCATCGGAAAGCGCCGCCATTTCCGCCTCAAGTGCATTGATCGCGGCAACTTTCGGGCGGTATTTTTTCACTCTGCGATCATTGGCCGAACCAAAAACCGAGCGGAACAGGGCATCGAACATCGCGCATCCTTTTTGCATGCCGCGCCAATCGCTTTGGCACGCGCAGCTATTTTCAGGGGAGATAAGAAGCCCATAGGCCCCCTGTCAATGTAAACGACACAAAAACCGCATTTACAGCGACGGTTTTTTCAAACAAGCCTCGCCATCGCCACAAAATTTCGCTAACGAGCGCATAACAGGGCGTGCTGCGCCCCCTCTTCCTGCGCCGCGCGCGCTCCCCCCTATTGCGCTTGGCGCCTTTTTTGCGGAGTTTTCCATGCCGTTATTCTCCCGATTTCCCCGCCTCGCCCTGCTGCGCACCGGCGTGCTCGCCAGCGCCTTGCTCGCAAGCCCCTTCGTGCTCGCACAAACCACAGCGCCGGCAAAAACCACAGCGCCCTCTTCGTCCAAAGTGCTCGCAACGGTCAATGGCGAAACCATTACCGAGGCTGATCTGGCGCTGGCAGCGGAAGATCTGGGCATGCAATACCCGGAAATGGTCGCCAATAACCAGCTCGACGGCGCGCTCAATTTCATGATCGACGTCAAACTGGCCGCCCAGCGCGCCCGCGCCGAAAAACTCACCGAGAGCGAAGATTACAAGCGCAAGCTCACCTATGCGCAAGACCGTATCCTCATGGAGCGTATCTTGAGCCGTGCCGGTGAAAAAGCGGCAACGCCCGAAGCGCTGAAAAAATTCTACGACGAGCAGGTCGCCCAGCTCAAGCCCGCCGAAGAACTCCGTGCCCGGCATATTCTGGTTGAAAACGAGGATGAAGCGCAAAAACTCATCGCCCGGCTCAAAGCCGGGGAAGATTTCGCCAAACTCGCCAAGGAAGCCTCCAAAGACCCCGGCTCGGGCGAACAAGGCGGGGATCTGGGGTTCTTTGCCAAGGAGCGCATGGTGCCCGAATTCTCGGAAGCAGCCTTCGCCCTCAAGAATGGCGAGATTTCTGCCCCCGTGAAAAGCCAGTTTGGCTGGCATATCATCAAAACCGAAGAGCGCCGCACCCGCCCGGTGCCTGCTTTGGCCGAAGTGCAAGACCGGTTGGCGCAGGCTTTAACACAAAAAGCCCAGGCCGATTACGTCAAAAGCCTGCGCGATGGCGCAAAAATCGTCAAAACCGAAGCGGCAAAACCCGCAGCGCCGCAACCTTCTGCCCCTGCGACACCGGAAAAGAAAGCACCCTGAAAAACCAAACCCGCTTGCCCGCACCCCAAGACTTGCACACACCTCAAGACTTGCACACACCTCAAGACTTGCACACACCTCAAGACTTGCCCACGCCTCAAGACCACACACCCCAAGACTTGCCCGCGCACCCAAACAAGGATCGCCCATGGCCGGAAAAGACGTCCCCGTCTCCCCCCTCGCGCCCGAAAAGCTGGTAGAGCCCGCCCCGATCGCCGGGGTGCACTTTGCCACCGCGCAAGCCGGCATTCGCTATTCCGGGCGCACTGATGTCTTGCTCGCCTGCCTGCCGGAGGGAACCAGCCTGGCCGGGGTGTTCACGCGCTCAAAATGCCCTTCCGCCCCGGTGGATTGGTGCCGCAAGGTTCTGAGCGGCGGCACAGCCCGCGCGCTGGTGGTCAATTCGGGCAATGCCAATGCCTTCACGGGACTGGCGGGCTTAAAGGCGGTCGAACATACCGCCGCCCTTGCGGCAAAGGCTGTGGGGTGCACGCCGCAGCAGGTTTTGATCGCCTCCACCGGCGTGATCGGCGAACCGCTCGATGCCCGCAAATTCGAGGGCGTGCTGGAAGCCTGCGCCAAGGCCGCCACGCAGGAAGGCTGGCTGGATGCCGCCCGCGCGATCATGACCACCGACACCTTCCCCAAGACCGCAACCCGCACGGCAAAAATCGACGGAATCGAGGTCACCATTTCCGGTTTTGCCAAAGGCGCAGGCATGATCGCGCCCGACATGGCCACCATGCTCGCCTTCGTCTTCACCGATGCCGCCATCGCCCCCGCCGCCTTGCAGGCTTTGCTCGCGCGCAGCGTCAAAAATACCTTCAACGCGCTCACCGTCGATAGCGATACCTCAACCTCCGATACCCTGCTCGCCTTTGCCACCGGTGGCGCACAAGCCCGAGGACAAAAGCCGATTGAACAGGCAACCGACCCTCGCCTTACCGCCTTCCGCAAAGCGTTTGAAGCCCTGTTGCTGGATCTGGCAACAAAGGTCGCGCGCGATGGCGAAGGCGCCCGCAAATTCGTCACCGTGCAGGTAACTGGCGCGAAATCTCCCGCTTCCGCCAAAAAAATCGCCTTCGCCATCGCCAATTCGCCCCTCGTCAAAACCGCGATTGCCGGGGAGGATGCCAATTGGGGCCGCGTGGTGATGGCCGTTGGCAAAGCCGGTGAACCCGCCGAACGCGACAAGCTCTCGATCGCTTTTGGCCCGCATTGGGTCGCAAAGACCGGCGCCCGCGCCGCCCACTATTCCGAAGAAGCTGTATCCGCCTATATGCGCGGCGATTCCATTGAAATCACCGCCGATCTGGGGCTAGGGCGCGGCAAGGCCCGCGTTTTCACCTGCGATCTCACCAAAGCCTATGTCGAAATCAACGGAGATTACCGCTCGTGAAGCTGGTGCTGGTGGTTGCCGCCGCATTGCTCGATCCCGATCACCGCGTCTTGATCGCCCGCCGCCCGGCGCATAAAAGCATGGGCGGATTATGGGAATTCCCCGGCGGCAAGGTCGAGCCGGGCGAGCGCCCGGAAGACGCGCTGATCCGCGAATTGACGGAAGAACTCGCCATCACGGTCAAAGCGCCCTGCCTTGCCCCGCTGACCTTCGCCAGCCATGCCTATGACGATTTCCATTTGCTCATGCCGCTTTATGTCTGTCGGCGGTGGGAGGGGTTTGTCGTTGCGCGCGAACATTCGGAAATCCGCTGGGTGCCGCCAACCAAATTGCGCGATTTCCCCATGCCCCCCGCCGATGAACCCTTGATCCCCGCGCTTATCGACCTGACCCGCTAGAGCGTTTCCAGCGATGGTTGAATCGCCGAAAACTCTCTATCTCTTTGTTTTAACGCAATTCCGGACACGAAACCGGTTCCCGCTTTCGCTGGAATTGCTCTAACCCGCACCCTCACGCGCGCGGTCTCGATACCCACGCCCCCAGCACAATCAGCGCGCAGGCGATCCCCAAAGCCGGGGTCAGCACCGCTTGCCCGCCCAATACCAGCGCAAGCGTGGAAAGCACCGGCGCCGCATAAGACGCCGTACCCAAAAACCGGATATCCCCGCGCTTCATCCCCAGATCCCATAAAAAAAACGCCGCCCCCACCGGCCCCAGCCCCAGCAACAGAACCGCGCCCCAGCTTAAAAAACCTTGCGGCCAAAGCGCAGGCTCAAAGGCCAGATGACACAAAAACGCCAAAGCCGCCGTTGCCAGACAGAACCCCGCCACCGCTTCGGTCGGCACCTGCGCCATCGCGCGGGAGAGCACCGAATACGCCGACCAGATAAACGCACAGGCCAGCGCCAGCCCATAGCCCAGCACTACCCCATGGCCAAAGCCTGCCCCTACCCCTGCAACGCCCTTGGCAAGGGCCAAAACCAGCACCCCGCCAAACCCGCATAAAGCCCCGATAATGTGCCGCCGCCCCAGCCGCTTTTCGCCGGGCAGCAACGCCGAAAACAGCACGATCAACAGCGGCCACAAATAATTGATCAGGCTCGCTTCCGCAGGCGGGGCGAATTTGAGCGCCGCAAAATACGCCGCATGGTACCCAAACAGCCCGCCGACCCCCAAAGCCCAGGCAAGAAGCGGTTGGCGCAGCGCGCCAAGCCGTCCCCGTATCGCCACAACGGCAAGCCCCGCCAACCCGCCGAGCCCAAAGGTCAAGGCGGTCAACAAAAACGGCGGTACGCCCTGCGTGGCTGTCGTGAACAAGGCCAGCAGCGACCACAACCCGATCGCCCCAAGCCCGGCAAGGGTAGGGGGCGAAAACCCGCGAAAATACCCGGAAAGTGCAGCCATATCGATCGTTCCATCCGCCCGAAAACAAAAAAACTGGCGATCCATAGGACCGCCAGCCTTTATTCGTAAAGCCTTGCCCGACATTCGGCAAGGAGCGCCAGATCAACGTGTTTTTACGCCCACCCCAGACCAATTGGCATAAACATCGCCCGAAGGTAAACTCCCGAGCGGCGTTATGGCGTTTTGGCTTTTGATGGCACCATCAAAACCAACGGACGCATTCTTTAGAGCATTTTCCGATCAAACATTTGCCGGTTGATCGTACGAAAATGCGTTAAACGATAAAAAGCCAGAGCGGGCGATCTTGATCCATCAGATCGAGACGCGCTCCAACCAAGCGATAAGCACCGGATATGTTTCCATCAAGACCATCCGGCTCTCGCATTATATCATATATTGTCCGCCATTGGGGGAGAGCGTCGAGCCGTTGAAGAACCCGGCTTCATCTGCGGCCAGAAACACCACCGCGCGGGCGATCTCTTCCGGCTCGCCCAAACGGCCAATCGGGATGAGCGGCAGAATGGATTTTTCCACTACCGCCGGATCAATCGCCTTGACCATTTCGGTCGCGATATAGCCAGGGCAGATCGCATTCACGGTAATGCCCGCGCGCGCGCCTTCCTGCGCCAGGGCTTTCACAAAGCCGATATCCCCCGCTTTGGCGGCGGAATAATTGGCCTGCCCCATCTGCCCCTTCTGGCCATTGACCGAAGAAATACAGATCACGCGGCCGAATTTGCGCGCGCGCATGCCCTCCCAGACCGGACGGGTCATGTTGAACAGCGAATTGAGGTTGGTATTGATAACCCCATACCATTGATCTTTGGTCATTTTATGGAACATACCATCGCGCGTAATGCCCGCATTATTGACCAGAACATCCACCGGCCCAAGCTCGGCCTCAACCTTGGCAACCCCGGCCGCGCAGGCATCGAAATCCGATACATCCCATTTATAGGTGGGAATGCCGGTTTCCTTTGTGAACGCCGTCGCCGCTTCATCATTGCCCGCATAATTGGCGGCAACCGTGTAGCCCGCCGCTTTGAGCGCTTTCGAGATCGCCGCGCCGATCCCGCGCGAGCCTCCCGTCACCAATGCTATTTTCGCCATCGTTTCCTCCGTGTTTTATGAATAATTTTGATGTTCGTCGTAACTTTGAAACCCGTGATGGAGCGCCCGTAAATGTCCCTACGGGCGCTCCCGCCCCTCACAGCCGTTCGATACACATGGCAACGCCCATGCCGCCGCCGATACACAACGTGGCAAGGCCCTTTTTGGCGTTGCGGCGACCCATCTCGAAGATCAGCGTGTTGAGAATGCGCGCGCCCGAAGCGCCAACCGGATGGCCGATGGCGATCGCGCCGCCATTGACATTCACCTTGGCCGTATCCCACCCCAGATCGCGGTTGACCGCAATCGCCTGCGCGGCGAAAGCTTCATTGGCTTCGATAAGGTCGAGATCGCCGATCTTCCAGCCCGCTTTTTCAAGCGCGCGGCGTGACGCCGGGATCGGCCCCGTGCCCATAATCGCCGGATCCACGCCGCAGGTTGCCCAAGAGACAATGCGCGCCAGCGGTTTGGCCCCGCGCTTCGATGCAACTGCTTCGCTCATCAGCACAATGGCTGCCGCCCCGTCATTGATGCCCGAAGCATTGCCCGCGGTAACCGAGCCCGCCTTGTCAAAAGCCGGGCGCAACCCCTTGAGAATGTCGAGTGTGGTGCCGTGCTTGGGGTATTCGTCGTCCGATACCACGGTTTCGCCCTTGCGGGTTTTTACCGTCACGGGGATAATTTCATCCTTGAACTTGCCAGCCTTTTGCGCCGCTTCCGCCTTGTTTTGGGAGGCGAGCGCGAAAGCATCCTGCTCCTCGCGCGTGATCTGCCATTTGGCGGCGACATTTTCAGCGGTTTGGCCCATATGATAGCCTTGGAAGGCATCGAACAGCCCGTCGCGCAGCATGGTATCGAGCATTTTCATCTCGCCCATCTTGGTGCCGGTGCGCAGATACGCCACATGCGGCGCCAAAGTCATGGATTCCTGCCCGCCCGCAACAATAATATCCGCATCGCCATTGGCAATCTGCTGCATGCCGATCGCCACCGTGCGCAGGCCCGAACCGCACAGCTGGTTGAGACCCCAGGCCGTCGCCTCCTGCGGAATACCCGCCGCTATCGCCGCTTGCCGCGCCGGGTTCTGGCCCTGACCGGCGGTGAGAATCTGGCCAAGAATAACCTCATCGACTTCCGCCGGGGCAACACCCGCGCGTTCCAAAGCCGCCTTGATCGCCACCGCGCCCAATTGATGCGCAGGCATATCGGCAAAGACGCCGTTGAACGACCCCACCGGGGTTCTTGCCGCCGAAGCGATAACGATAGACGGATTGGCCATGGCATTCTCCTCGATTGATCTGGATGCGGCATTCAAATCCGCTCCTTTTAATCAGAAAGCCCCAAACGCCCGGCGTCAAGCGAGAAACAAGGCTAAAAGCCACAAATTTGCGCTTTTCTTGGTTGTCTTTTGGTGTAATACCCAAAGGAACAAGAGAAGAGCGCGCGGAAAATCCGTGCAGGCGGGCGCGCGCCCCGTTCAAAAGACCGAACATCAGGATAAACGGATGGCCGACCCTCAAAAAACCGCCCCCACCATCATCAAGAAATACGCCAACCGCCGCCTCTATCACACCGGATCGAGCACCTATGTTACGCTCGATGATCTGGGGCTCATGGTGCGCAAGGGCGAAGATTTCGTGGTCACCGATGCCAAAACCGGCGAAGACCTTACCCGCTCGGTTCTCACCCAGATCATTTTCGAGCAGGAAAACAAGGGCCAGTTCTTGCTCCCCATCACGTTTTTGCGGCAATTGATCCAGTTTTATGGCGATAACATGCAAGCGCTCGTGCCGCGTTATCTCGAATTCTCGTTGCAAAGTTTCATGGATGAGCAGCACAAATTGCGCGAGCAAATGGCAAAAAGCTTCCCGGCCACCGGGTTTGGCCCCAACCCGTTTTTGCAAAACCCCTTTACGCAAAACCCCTTTACCGCAGGACAATTCGTGGCAGGGGGCGGCGCGACAGGGGCCATGAACACCCTCGAAGAACAGACCCGCAAGAACATGGCCCTGTTTCAGGAAGCCATGCGCGCGTTCAATCCATTCTTGCCGCCAGTGCCCACGGAAGCAAAACCGACCGAGCCCAAAACTCCAACCCCTCCGGCCAAACCCAAACCATAAAAGCTGCCTCTACCCCCGCGCGAAAGGCGCGATGCGTTTTCAAACCGCATCGTTGTGCCCCACTCACGTCGGCAGCTCCTCACGCCGGCAGGTCGCTGCGCCCCATCAAAAACAGATCGATTGCCCGCGCCGCCTGCCGTCCCTCTCGGATAGCCCAGACAACAAGGCTCTGCCCGCGCCGCATATCGCCCGCCGCAAACACCTTGGCGCGGCTGGTCGCATAGCCCCGTGCATCCTCTGCCTGATCTTGCGCCAGAACATTGCCGCGCTTGTCGAGCGCAACCGCGCCTTTCGCGATCAACCCCGCCTTGAGCGGGCCGGTAAAGCCAAGCGCGATAAATACCAGATCGGCCGGAATGACAAATTCCGTGCCCGCAACCGGCACGCGTTTTTCATCCACCCGCGCGCATTGCACGCCGGTTACCTTGCCGTTGCGCCCCAAAATCCCCAGGGTTGCGGCTTGGAATTCGCGCTCCGCGCCTTCCGCCTGGCTGGAAGAAGTGCGTAATTTGGTCGGCCAATACGGCCAGATCGCCAGCTTGTTCTCGATTTCCGGCGGGCGCGGGCGAATATCCATTTGCGTCACTTGCAACGCGCCTTGCCGAAACGCGGTGCCGACACAATCGGAGGCGGTGTCGCCCCCGCCAATCACCACGACATTGCGGGCATTGGCCACAATCGGCGCCTCCGCCTCGGCTTCGCCCCCAAGCCGCCGATTGGCCTGCACCAGATAATCCATGGCAAAATGCACCCCGGCAAGATCCTGCCCCGGCAAAGCCGGATCGCGCGGCTGTTCTGCCCCGCCCGCCAGCAGCACCGCGTCATGCTCTGCCTCAAGGCTCGCCAAGGGCACGTCAACGCCAATATTATGGCCATAATGAAACCGCACCCCCTCCGCCTCCATCTGCGCGATCCGGCGGTCGATATGGTGCTTTTCCATTTTGAAATCCGGGATACCATAGCGCAACAGCCCGCCTGCCTTGGGTTCGCGCTCAAACACATGCACCTCGTGCCCCGCGCGCGCCAATTGCTGCGCACCCGCCAGACCTGCCGGGCCAGAACCGATTACCGCGATCTTTTTACCGGTTTGCTGTTCGGGGATTTCAGGCCCAACCCACCCCTCAGACCACCCCTTGTCGATAATCGCCTGTTCAACGGTTTTGATAGCAACCCGCGTGTTCTCAAGGTTGAGCACGCACGCTTCCTCGCACGGCGCCGGGCAGATCCGGCCGGTAACTTCCGGAAAATTATTGGTTGAATGCAGGTTTTCAAGCGCGATCTGCCAATCCCCCTGATAAACGAGGTCATTCCAATCGGGGATCTGGTTATGGACCGGGCAGCCATTGGGGCCATGGCAGAACGGAATACCGCAATCCATGCAGCGCGCGGCCTGTTCGCGCACGTCTTTCTCATCCATCGGGAGCGTAAATTCCCGATAATGGCGGATGCGGTCTGCCGCCGGTTGATATTTGGCCTCGCGCCGGTCGATTTCCAGAAAACCTGTAACCTTGCCCATCTGTCCCTACCTTATCACAACCGCTGTGCCGGAAGCCGACACCATGAGCATAGACCCGCTCGAACCAGGGGAAACCGTTTCATAGTCGAGATCAACCCCGACAATCGCATTGGCCCCCATCGCGCGGGCATTTTCCTGCAGCGCATGCAGCGCCGTTTCCCGCGCTTGCCGCAACACGCTCTCATACGCTTCAGACCGCCCGCCGATAAGATCGCGGATGCTGGCGAGCAGGTCCCGGAAGATATTCGTGCCGATAATCGCCTCGCCCGTAACCAGCCCGCAATAGCGCTCGATAACCGCCCCCTCAATCGTCGGCGTTGTGGTGACAATCATGCCTTCACTCCGCCGCCTGCAGGTGCCGCGCGGCTTCCATTTCCCGCAAGGCCCGCCGATATTCAACCGGCATGACCTTCACAAATTTGGTGCGATAGCTCGCCCAATCGTCCAAAATCACCTTGGCACGATGAGAGCCGGTATAGCGCAAATGGTTGGCGATCAATTGCTTCAAGCGCTCCTCATCGTGATGCGCCAGATTGCCCATATCGATCCGGCCCTTGAACTCCAGATCCCCGCCATGGTGATAATCGCGCTCCATCAGCTTTTCTTCCTCTTCCACGGGCTCAAGATCGACCATGGAAAGGTTGCAGCGGCCCCGGAACGACCCATCGGCATCGAGCACATAGGCCACCCCGCCGGACATGCCCGCCGCAAAGTTGCGCCCGGTTTCGCCGAGCACCACCACCACCCCGCCGGTCATATATTCGCAGCCATGGTCGCCCGTGCCCTCCACCACCGCCAAGGCGCCGGAATTGCGCACCGCAAAGCGCTCTCCTGCAACCCCGCGGAAATAGCACTCCCCGGCAATCGCCCCATACAGCACCGTATTACCGACAATAATCGATTCTTCGGCCACAATCGCGGCATCGGCTGTCGGCCGCAGGATCAATTTACCGCCCGAGAGCCCCTTGCCGACATAATCATTGGCCTCGCCTTGCAGATCAAGCGTCACCCCATGCGCCACCCAGGCACCGAAGCTCTGCCCCGCCGTACCGGTGAGACGGATGGAGATCGTATCGTCCGGCAGCCCTTCATGGCCGTAGCGCCTGGCGATTTCCCCGGAAAGCATGGCCCCGACCGAGCGATCGACATTGCGGATAGCGCTCTCGATCACAACGCTCTCGCCCCGCTCCAGCGCGGGCATCGCCTTGGCAAGCAGCGTGCGGTCGAGCACCTTTTCAATGGGGTGATGCTGGCTTTCGCTATGCCGGATCGCCACCCCCTCCACCGCTTCAGGCATGTTGAACAGGCGCGAGAAATCGAGCCCCTTGCCCTTCCAATGGGCAATGCCTGCCTTTGTATCAAGCAAATCTGCGCGCCCGATCACCTCTTCAAGCCGCGCAAACCCCAGACGGGCCAAATATGCGCGCACCTCTTCCGCCACAAAGAAAAAATAATTGATGACATGCTCCGGCGCCCCTTTGAAGCGCTTGCGCAGCACGGGATCTTGCGTTGCCACCCCAACCGGACAGGTATTGAGATGGCATTTGCGCATCATGATACAGCCCGCCGCAATCAAGGGCGCGGTCGAAAAACCGAATTCATCGGCCCCCAGCAACGCGCCGATAATCACATCCCGCCCGGTGCGCAAGCCGCCATCGACCTGCAACGCCACGCGCCCGCGCAGGCGGTTTTTCACCAGAACCTGCTGCGTTTCCGCCAGCCCCATCTCCCAGGGCGAGCCCGCATGCTTGATCGAGGTGAGGGGGGAAGCCCCCGTGCCGCCCTCATAGCCGGAAATCGTGATATGGTCCGCGCGCGATTTGGCAACCCCCGCTGCAACCGTGCCAACCCCGACCTCAGAAACCAGCTTGACCGAAATCTCCGCCGCCGGATTAACATTCTTGAGGTCGAAAATCAGCTGCGCCAGATCCTCGATCGAATAAATATCGTGATGCGGTGGCGGTGAGATCAACCCGACACCGGGGGTTGAATGGCGCACCTTGGCAATGGTCGCATCAACCTTATGCCCCGGCAATTGCCCGCCCTCACCCGGCTTGGCGCCCTGCGCCACCTTGATCTGCAACACATCCGCATTGACCAGATATTCGGTTGTAACCCCGAACCGGCCCGAAGCGACCTGCTTGATCGCCGAGCGCCGGGGATTAGCCTTGCCATCCGGCAGGGGCGCAAAGCGCGCGGGCTCCTCGCCCCCCTCCCCGGTATTGGATTTACCGCCAATCGCGTTCATGGCCCGCGCCATGGTCTCATGCGCCTCCCGCGAGATCGACCCGAACGACATCGCCCCGGTCGCAAAGCGTTTGACAATCTCGCTCGCCGGTTCCACCGCCTCCAGCGGCAGCGGCGTCCGGCCTGCCTCCTGCGCTTGCTGGATCGTGAACAGCCCGCGCAAGGTGGTCAGGCGGTTTTTATCACCATCGATCTGCTGTGAGAACGCCGTGAACCGCTCCTGCGCGTTGAGCCGCACCGAATGTTGCAGATCCGCCACCGCTTGCGAAGTCCAGATATGGTCTTCCCCACGCTGGCGCTGGACATAATCCCCGCCCACTTCCAGAAATTGCCGCAACACCGGCGAAGCCCCGAAAGCCAAGCCGTGCCGCTGCACGCTTTCTTCGGCAATCTCATCGAGCCCCGCCCCTTCGATCGTGGTGGAGGTGCCCGTGAAATACGCCGCAATAAACGCCGTTGAAAGCCCAATGGCTTCAAAAATCTGCGCGCCGCAATAGCTTTGATAGGTCGAAATCCCCATTTTCGACATCACCTTGAGCAGGCC
>CAZGKS010000037.1:0-6930 GCA_964526275.1 uncultured Methylobacterium sp.
CGAAAACTCTCTATCTCTTTGTTTTAACGCAATTCCGGACGCGAAACCGGTTCCAGCGATCGCAGGAATGGCTCTAGGCTTTGGCGCGTTTTACTGCCCTGCGCAAGGGTTTTCCGGGGGCTTGCTGGCGCGCCAAATACGGGCGAGGGCATTATAATCGCGTCGTCCAGCTTTTCTTAGGATTAGATTATCAAAATCTTTAAAGGCTACGCTTAGTTTTAGCCATACCGTACCAGATGGTTTGGTATGCGACGTGTACGAGCAGGGTTCTGTCTTGTTTTGGCAACTACCTGTTCAGATAAAAGGGAATAGCGATGAGCATGTTTGGGAAACGCCCAACC
Organism: uncultured Methylobacterium sp.; assembly: GCA_964526275.1. Lineage (GTDB taxonomy): Bacteria > Pseudomonadota > Alphaproteobacteria > Rhizobiales > Beijerinckiaceae > Rhabdaerophilum. The sequence continues at coordinate 342 of CAZGKS010000037.1, forward strand.
CTTAATACGTCTGCGCAGCCTGTGCCAGATGCACGTGCGCGCATGGGCATGCCGCGCATTGGCGGCGGCGCCCCCATAGTCAATGCGGCGCCACCGCCGTCGGCGCAAGGGCTTAATGCGGCCCCAGTACTGGGTGCCACGCGGACGGATGACGGCTCGCCTGCCAGCGAAACGAACCAGCCGATACGGCGGGTGGTCAATGTTCAATCCGGGCCGATGCGTTCGGAGCATTATTACCAGACCAAGAGTATTGTCTTCGGCGCGATGATCGAAGCCATCGACCTTGGGCAGCTTGCCAAGCTGGATGCCCAGCTTGCGCGCGAGGAATTGCGCGACGTTGTTACAGAAATTCTGGCTCTCAAAAATGTGGCCATGACCATTGCCGAGCAAGAGGATATGCTCGACGATATTTGTAACGATGTTCTGGGGTTTGGTCCGCTCGAACCGTTGTTGGCGCGGGATGATATTGCCGATATTATGGTGAATGGGGCGGACCGCACCTTTATCGAAATTGCGGGCAAGATCCAGCTCACCAATGTGCGGTTTCGGGATAATGCCCAGTTGACCAATATCTGCCAGCGCATTGTCAGCCAGGTTGGGCGCCGGGTGGATGAAAGTTCGCCGATTTGCGATGCGCGGTTGCTGGATGGCTCCCGCGTTAACGTGATTGTGCCGCCTTTGGCGATTGACGGCCCCGCCCTGACCATTCGTAAATTTAAACGCGACAAGCTTACGCTCGATCAACTCGTGCGGTTTCAATCTATTTCGCGGGAGGGGGCGGAAGTCCTCAAGATTGTTGGGCGCGTGCGGTGCAATGTTGTTATTTCCGGCGGTACAGGCTCAGGAAAAACCACGTTGCTGAATTGTCTTACCCGCTATATCGACGATGACGAGCGGATTATTACCTGTGAGGACGCGGCGGAACTGCAACTTCAGCAGCCGCATGTGGTGCGCCTCGAAACACGCCCCGCCAATCTTGAAGGGCAGGGGGCTATCCCCATGCGGGAATTGGTCAAAAACTGTCTGCGTATGCGCCCTGAGCGGATCATCGTCGGCGAAGTGCGCGGACCGGAGGTCTTTGACTTGTTGCAGGCGATGAATACGGGTCATGATGGCTCGATGGGCACGATCCATGCCAACTCACCGCGGGAATGTCTGGGGCGTATGGAAGCGATGATCGCGATGGGCGGGTTCAGCTTGCCTGCGCGCACGGTGCGCGAAATGATCGTCTCCTCCGTGGATGTGATCGTACAGGCGCAAAGGCTGCGCGATGGTTCGCGCCGTATCACGCATATTACGGAAGTTCTGGGTCTTGAGGGTGATGTGGTTACCACCCAAGACCTTTTCCTCTTTGATATTGAAGGCGAGGATGCCAATGGGCGGCTGATTGGCCGGCATAAGGCTTCCGGGATCGGGCGCCCGAAAATGTGGGAACGGGCGCGTTATTATGGCGAGGATCGCCGGTTGATGGCGGCCCTTGAGACCGAAGCGACCACCCCCGGGAGTGCGACATGATTACGGGCCCCTTCCTTACAGCGCTTCTCATTGCCGTTTGCATCGGCGCGCTGCTGGCGCTTTTTCTGGATCCAGGCCTTAAAGAAGGGGCGTATGAGCAACGCCTTAACCTGCTCAGCATGGGGCGTATTGGGCGCAAGGCTGTCAAAGAAGCGCAAGAGCGCCGGGATCAAATGCTCAACAGCTTGAAAGAAATTGAAAATCGCAGTAAATCTAAACGTATAACCTTAGAACAAAATCTTGTTTATGCAGGACTTGAATGGAGTAAAAAACAATATTATTTAATTTCACTTGTCGTCGCGGCTCTTGTTTTTGTTGGAGCATTTGTTATTTTCGAGAATTTTTTTGCTTCTATTGTTGCAGGGGCTGTATTTGGCCGCTTTTTGCCTGGGGCTTATATCAATTATCATATCAGAAAACGGCGCGATGTTTTTGTTACAATGCTGCCGGATGCGATTGAATCCATCGTGCGGGGTATCCGTTCTGGCTTGCCACTGGGGGATTGTTTTCGCTTGATCGCCAGCGAAGCGCGCGAGCCTTTGCGCGGAGAATTTCGCTTTATCGTTGAAGCACAAATGGTTGGCTTAACTTTGCCGGAAGCGTGCGAGAAAATCACGGACCGGTTTCCGATAACGGAAGTTCGTTTTTTTGCGCAAGCCATTCGTATTCAATCCAAATCCGGTGGTAATCTTGCTGAGATCTTGATGAATCTTTCAAAAGTTATTCGGGATCGAAAGAAATTGCTGGAAAAAGTTAAATCGCTTAGTATGGAAGCTAAAGCTTCTACTTATATTATTGGTTCTATGCCTTTTTTGGTTTTTGGTGCTGTTTATTATTTAAATCCAGGCTATCTTAAGCCGCTTTGGACGACAACTCCAGGTTATTTTATTCTTGGATATTGTTTTTTTTCGATGGCTTTTGGTGTTTTTATTATGAACAAAATGATCGATATCGAAGTGTGAGGATGCTATGAGTGGTTTTTTTGTTCCTCTTTTGGTAGCTGTTTGCGTATCCGCCCTGATTTTTGTCGTTGCGACACCGTATTTTGATCAATCTTTGTTGCGGCAACGCATGGATTTGCTGGGCAAAACAAAATCATCGCGTGTCAGTGACCGCTATGGCCGAGCAGGTGCCTTTGGCGTAAAAAACAGCGTTAAAATACAAGAAGTTGGTGAGCGCACAAAAAATATTATCAATAAACTTAATTTAAGAAAGTTTTTTTACAATGAAAAAATCTCTTTAAGCTTGGTGCGTGCAGGTTACAGGGATCCGAAATCGGAAGATTTTTTGTTCGTTGCAAAATTCATATCTGTCATTGCTATGGCTTTTTTGGGTTTTTTGTATGCTGTTTCAAAAGATTACAGCTTTAATACAGTTTTGCTTTTCATTATCGGCGCTATATTTGCTGGTCTTAAAGTTCCAGATTTGTACATCAAAAACATTGCAGATAAGCGGCAAAAAGAATTCCGGAATGCCTTTCCAGATTCAATCGATTTGATGCTGATCTGTATTGAAGCGGGTATGTCGATCGAGATGGCCTTGCGCCGGGTTTCCGAGGAATTTGGAGATATTTCTGTCGTTCTGGCGGAAGAAATGGCCCTGACAACCGCAGAACTCACCTTTTTGGATGACCGCAAGCAAGCGTATGAAAACCTTGCCATGCGGACGGATCTTGACAGTGTCCGCTCGGTGGTGAGTGCATTGGTGCAGGCTGAAAAATTCGGGACTTCCCTCGCGCAGGCGTTTCGTATTCTTTCGCAAGACGGCCGAGATCAACGCATGGCCTTGGCAGAGCGCAAGGCGGCGTCTATCCCCCCCAAGCTCACCGTTCCGATGATTATCTGTTTTCTGCCGCCGCTCTTTTGTGTGATTATCGGCCCTGCGATTATCTCAACGATGTCGGGAGGTGGAATTTAGAGCGTTTTTACGGTCGGCGTTCAAGATCGTTTGGGGTATCGACATCGAGCAAAATTCCCGGATCGTTCACAGGCACGTGCTTGCAGGTGGCGCCAAGCGTTTGCAGAAAAGCGCGCGCGCCTTGATCGCCGGCCAGATGGCGGATCAAATCCTCAAAAAGAGCGCGGCGCAGCAAAACAGGATTGCCCAAAACAGGATTTTCCAAGCCTTGCTTGCCCAAACCTTGATTTTCCAAGACCGGATTGCCGCTTTGGGGGCCGCACAAAATGGGCACGAAGGCTTGGGCTTCGGGGGTTTTCTGGGCCGCCTTGATCAACCGCACAAGCGTTTGCGGCAAGACGTCCGGCATATCGCCGAGCATCACCAGCGCGCTATCGTATTGGGCGGGGAGGGCGCTGAGCCCGGCTTTGAGCGAGGAGGCCATGCCGGTGGCATAATCCGGATTATGGCAGGTGGAATCGGCACCCGCGGCGGCGGCGACGGCATCGGCCTGATGGCCGGTCACCAGCAAGATGAAGGGCAGGTTTGCGGCGCGGGCGGTATCTGTGACGCGGCGGATGAGGGGACGAACATCTTGCCGGGCTGTTTCTTGTACGTTTAATTCTTGCCCCCCTGCTTCTTGCGCCCCTGATTTTTGTGGGGGCGAGGGGGGCAGCGCCAGCAGTTTATTGGCGGCGCCAAAGCGGGTGGAGCGTCCGGCGGCAAGGAGGATCACCGCAGGGCGAATAAGCGCAAGCTGCGGCGTCGCAAGCTCCGGCATGGGGGCAGCAGAGTGGGTCATGCGGGCTGGCGCGGCGGGTTTATGGGCGGCTGGCCGAGGCGCGGCTGCGGGCGGGTGGTAATTTCCGTGAGCAAGCCGCCAACCCCCATGGCGCGCAGATCCGCCGGGGTGACCGGCAGGTTGGCGCATAGCCGGGCCAGCACGAAATCGAAGCCGTTTTCTTTGGGCGAGCGCGCGCAACCGGGGGCGCCAATGACCGGTTTGCCTTTGAATTGCGCCAATAAGAGCAGATTACCCGGATCAACCGGCATGCCGAATTGCAGGATTTGCGCGCCGCAAGCGCGCAGGGCCTGGGGCACGAGGTCGTTTTCATCGACAGTGGCGGCGGCGCCAAAGATAATCAGCAGATCGAACAGGGTGGGGTCGAGCGCGGCAAGGGCGGTTTGCAACGCTGCCTCGTTATGGGGGAGGCGCTGGGTGCGTGCCAGGCTTGCGCCAAAGCGGGTGAGGCGCGCCTCGGTGATGCGTGTGGTTTTATCCAAAATGCTGGGCTTCATGCCCGGCAGGGCGAGCACGAGCAAGGCGGCGCGCAGGTTTGCGAAAGGGGCAAGCTGCAGGGGCGTTGTGGCCATGGCGTGCGCGGCCTTCGTGACTTCGGCTGGCGTGACGGCGAAGGGGATAATCTTGATGGTTGCAACCATATCCCCCCTGCGCACCGGCGCGAAGGCGGGCAGGGTTGCCAACGTGATTTTATCGCTTGGGGCGTTGAAGGCGTTGACGGCTTCAGTTTTGGCGAGGAAGACGCCGTCTGCGGATGCAAACAGGTTGAGGCGGCCGGTAAAAGCGGGGCCCATGGTTATATGCGGGCCGCAAATTGCGGCGGCAAGCTGGGCGGCGGCGGTGTTCTCGTCGATATCGCCGGGCTCGAACCGTGCGACGGTGACGGCGGTAACGCCCTGCGTGCGGAGCGTATCGCATTCGGCGGCGGTTAGGCGATGGCCCTTGCGCAGCATCTGGGTGCCGACGCGAATCTGGTGCGCGAGCACCGCGCCTTCCGCCTCGGCGGGTGGGACGGGACCGAATTTCATGGCGCGCCTTCGAGGGTGCTGGCGGGCGGGACGAGGCGTATTGTGGTGGTATGCAGGGGGCTTTGGCGCAACGCACAGACCATTTGCGCGGCGATGGCGAGCGCGATTTCTGCCGGGTTTTCTGCCCCTATATCCAGCCCGATAGGGGCGTGGATGCGGGCTAGATCGGGCAGCGAACACCCGGCCTTGGTGAGGCGTTCGATCCGTTTGGCGTGGGTTTTCCGGCTACCCAACGCGCCGATATAGAAGCATCCGGCGCTCAAAGCGGCGGCAAGCCCCGGATCATCGATTTTGGGGTCGTGGGTCAGCGCGACAAACGCTGTGAAGGCATCGAGCGGGCGGGTTGCCAGCGCCTCCTGCGGCCATTGTGCGATCAGGTCCGCGTGCTCGAACCGCGCGGTACTGGCAAAAGCAGTGCGGGGATCGATAAGGGTTACCGGCCAATCCAGCAGCGCGGCCAGTTGGCTTAAAGCCTGCGCGATATGGACCGCGCCCAAAATGACCAGACGCGGCGGCGGAATGTGCGCGTTGAAAAACCAGCTCTCGCCGTCAAGGGTTTCAAGCGCGCTTTTGCCGCTGCGCAGGATCGCTTGCGCTGCGAGAAAAAGGCGGCTTGTTGCGCTTGTTGCGGTGGGATTGGCGGGGGCATCTGCAGGAAGGAGGTGGTTTTCGCCGGTCTGGAGGTTGGTTGCCAGCACGCTGGGCAGGCGCGCGGCGTTGCGGGCATTGAGCGCGGCAAGGGTTGCCAGCGGCAGGTTTGGCGCTGCCAGCGGCTGGTTTGTGCCGATTTTCTGGACATAAACGGCGATCTTGCCGCCGCAGGACAAGCCGACGCGCCAGGCGGTTTCATCGGCGACGCCAAATTCAAGCAGGCGCGGGGTGTTTGTGGCAATCACCTCGGCGGCAGCTTCGATAACCGCCCCTTCGACGCAGCCGCCTGATACAGAGCCCCAGAAGGCGCCCTCTTGCGAGACGATCAGATGCGCGCCGATCTTGCGCGGCGCTGACCCCCAGGTTTCCACCACCGTTGCCAAGGCGACCGGCATGCCCGCTTGTGCGAAGGCTTCCGCTTTGGCCAGAAGGTCGGTCTCGCTGAGCATGCTCTCCATTCCTTTATCGGGCGCGCAGGGGGTGTTCGCGCGCGGGACTATCTGGCCGCGTGCGGGGTTTATCTGGCCGCGCGCGATGCCCAAAGGCGGGCATTGTGGGCTGTTTCGACCGGCTTGCCAAGCGAATCGCATAATTGCGCCACGGAATTCAAGCTGTGAAACGGGCGGAATTCATCGACCTGCGGCAACAGGGCGCGGATGCCGCCCGCTTGCGGCTCAAAGCCATCAAAGCGCAGCAA
>CAZGKS010000037.1:6940-8044 GCA_964526275.1 uncultured Methylobacterium sp.
CGCGGCGGACCGCGCGTTTGAGGCGGGCGGTCTCTTGTGCAAGCAGGCCGTGATCATCGCGCTCCAACCCATCGGTGAGCAGGAGCACGATCGGGCCGCCGGCAGTGCACCGGCGCAGCCAATGGCGGTTGAATTGCGCCAAAGCCGGGCCGATGCGGGTGCCGCCATCCCAATCCCTTACGGTTTTTGCCGCGTGTGCCAGCGCAATTTCGGCATCCTTATGGCTTGCCAAAGCGCGCGTGATATGGGTGAGTTCGGTGGCGAAGGTGAAGGCGTGCACGCGCCTGCCGCTGCTGGCCAAAGCATGCAGAAAATGCAGGAAAACCTGCGCGTAACGGCTCATCGAGCCAGAAATATCGCATAAAGCCAGAATGGGCGGGGTGATTTCCCGCGCGGTTTTGAACCGGGGGAGCAGGGCATCGCCGCCAAGGCGCAGGCTTTCGCGCAAGCTGGCGCGTGGGTCGAACTGCCCGTGCGCTGCGGCGGTTTTGCGCCGCGTGGGGATAGTTTGCGCCCGCAGCTCGAAAGCGCGCACGGCTTTCGTTGCGGTGCGTAATTCTTCGGCGCTCATCGCCTCGAAATCTTTCTCCCGCAGCATGGCAACCTGTGAAAAGGTCATGCTGGCATCGAGATCGAGCTTATCAGGCGGGGGGTGATCTTGGTGCGGGCGGTTGGCGTAAAGTGCTTCAGACAGGCGGCGGAAGGTTTCCGGCCGGGATTTTGCGGGATCCTCGGGCGAAGTGGGCAGCATGGCCGCCATCATTTTTTCAAGATAGGCGCGGCGCCGCCAGAACAGGGCGAAGGCTTGGTCGAAAACCGGCTGATCGGCGTGGCGCTTGACAAAAACGGCGCCCAAGGCGCTTTTGAAGGCGGCTTTGTCGCTCAAATCCAGCCAGCTTAGCGCATCGAGCGCGTCGAGTACCGCGCCCGGCCCAATCGGCAAGCCTGCTGCGCGCAAGGTGCGGGCGAAATAGGCGACATTATGGCTTAAAAAGGCAGGCAGATCTGTTGAGGTGGGCAGATCTGCCGGGAATGACGGGCCCGCTGGGGATGCATGCTGTGGCGTGGTCATGGGCGTGGTCATGATGTCGCGGGGGCAGGATC